>JAJNBE010000033.1 GCA_021155915.1 Solimicrobium sp.
CCTTCAATTTTGGCTCTGCGCCTTTGGTTTTACGGAACCTCAAGCATAATCCATGTCGCTTGAAGTGCGGTAGGTCAATACATTATGTCTAGGATTATCGTGGCTAACCGCAGTAATTTTTTCAACTGCCAAATAAGCAACTTTTACTCATGCGTCAGCCCCATCACAAGGTGTCGGCAATTACCATCCGCTGCCAAAGCTACTCCTACCTTTTGCCATGGCACAAATACCCCGCGTACTCTTAGCATCACAGTATCTGACAGCGTAGTCAGACTTCCTCCTACAGACGTTCTGATTCATGTAGAGCAAGATTATCTTGAAGTGGAATCGCCGGCACTTCGCAGTAAGTTTTCCCTACAATTTCCGCAACGCAGACGGCGCATGCATGAAAAAAAGGAGCGAGATATGTTGAATAAAATAGTCTTTTTGCCGACTTTATTATGGATGTGTATATCACTTCCATCTTATGCCTATGTCATCGGCGCAAATTTAACGATTGAAAACGCTACTGATGTCCCAATGGAATTAACCGTGTACCGACTTAATGGGCAGGATTCTATTCATAAAAGTATTCCTGCTCATCAGACGACACCCATTTACATGGAAAATGGCGATCATTCAGGCTACTTATATCAAGCAGCCGTCGCACCGTTCAGCATCAGAGATGCCAAAGAAAAAACCGAGTACGTGAATGGACGAGTAGCGTATTACGTAGGAGCGGCTTTTTGGTCTAAATATAGTTTTCTAGATTCGGTGCTGGCCGGACCGGGTATCACCCTTGATCAGAGCTACTCGTGCGGCAACGGGGGTTCCGGTACCATTTTTGAAAATAAAATTATATTAAGCGGACATCCAGGTGAAGCGGCACCAATTAACCCACATCGTCCATTTATTCGGTGTGAGGGATTAAAAGCAAGTGAACTCACTAAGGATCAATACCTGCTCAAATGCAGTAACAATACAGAGGTAATCTTTTCAAAACTTTTTCCTAGTTTTACTAACGAAGAATGTCAACCCGGCGCCGGAAAAGCTTGCCATTGGTGGACAGGTAATCGTAACACTGTATTTTCAGCAGACCCGTACCTCGTTCGGAACTATGGCTATAAATATGCCATTGACAAAGGAATTGGAACTCCTTATTGCCAGACATTTGAAGAGCTGCTTTAAGAAACAAGGAAATACTGCTTAATTCCTCTATCTTTAAGCCGTATGAGCTCAAATTAGTTTTGACAGAAATTCCACCGAAATTGATCATTGTCAACTCAGATGCACCTAGAGTTTTAAGATTCAATTTCTGTTCATTCCGCTTGGATGAGCGCCACGGCCGGATGCTACTCCTTTACACCCGGATACAGCTACGGCCGCTTTTTTATTTGAATTATCGAAATGAACTCCCTTGTATTTAGGATAATTTTGTTCGATGGATATTAATCGGCCTCTTCGCAGGCATCGCCTCGATGTTAGTTTAAGCTTGAGATACGTCTGCGTCTGCCCCCCTAAGAACCCTGAGTGTTTGCTTTCTAAGAATCCGGCTTGAGGAAACTACCTTAAAGAATTACTGTTGAGCAAGCTGCTAAAAAAAAATCTAAGTGCACTCGTCTTTTTTTTTCTGAGACGTTATTTCTGGGTTTAATTTAAAATTTCAATTATAATCACCCGTCTTAAGCTGCCCTTAGCTCAACTGGATAGAGCAATGCCCTTCTAAGGCATAGGTTGCTGGTTCGATTCCAGCAGGGCAGACCAGAAATTATCGTTCAATGCGATTAACTCCATAAATCTTGCAACTCCCCCTCAAGAAAAGCATGTTCTGTTTCATCTAGGCGTTAATGTAAGGCTCCGCATCAAGAAACCAACCCTTCGCATCGTCTTGGCGACCCCGTCTAGGCGACCCCGTCTAGGCGACCCCGTCTTGGCGACCCCGTCTAGGCGACCCCGTCTTGGCGACCCCGTCATTCTTGCGTTGGTTTTGGCGGGAATCCAGTAGTCTAAATTTATGGTGATAGCCATCATTATTTATCTGATTTGCAGTTGAGAAAACAAATTGGTCTTCAACCAACGCGGGGATGACGGCCAACGCAATTGAGCGAATCAACTTCCCCCTTTATTCTGCAAAAAAGCCAGAGAAGTCCACTTAGCTCGGTAGCACCACCTGCATTTCACGAGTGTCTTTTTAATCCAACCATTGAGACCCATCATCTTCTTAGGATGTTGCAACTGTCTATTGAAAAATTTGGGTTCAAGAACTAAAGCTGAACTACCTGGGAAATTAACCGGCCTTTCCAATAACGCACGTTCTAGCCTATACTAAGTCGTTGTAACTTCCGACCCGTGTCCATAGAAAGGAACTCACTCATGAAACTATTATTAAATTTAATAATACTCTGTAATTTTGCATTGATGACCCCGTTAAGTTTAGCGGACAAATATTTGAAATCACTTGAGCAAATAATGAAACCTCCTCCGGGTGCTTCTCCGATTTTAGCCTGCAGTAAAAATGAAAAAAAACAGGTTTTAGAATTGATCAAACGTGACAATATTGAGGCTTTTAAAGAGGTTCAATTCAAAATTGATAGTAAGGGAATAATCTCTGACCAAAACAATGATGGTACGTATGAAATATACAAAGGAAATTTTAGCAATGAAGGAATCGTTGAGTACGCTATTGTTTCGACGGGTGGAACAGGTGGCTATAACACCGTTAAAATATTCAAGTTAGTAAAAGACCATCTACTCGATGCTAACTTGGATGAAGTGATTTCTCATGATTTATTGCATGGTGGCGATGTAGGTCCTGGTTTTTACGGCCACACTGCTAGCCCATTTGCCATTATAAAAGGAGGAAAAACCTATATTCGCTATATGGATCTTCCTGCATCAAGAAATTACGATAAAACTCAGCTGACTTTATGTACTTATTTATGGGAGAAAAATAAGATTAGTTTAAGCGGGCCTAACTATACATTTTTGCCCGGCAATGAAAAACTCAGCGAAGCAAAAAACTGTATTCATTAACTTGGCTTTAACGTATCGAAAAAATATCAGGATAATCAATAATGCGCGTCCGATTCTAGGATCAGACGCGCTTTTTATTATCCAAGATTCCTCTGTTGAACAGGCTCGCCATAGGCTTGCCATAGGCTCGCCACAGGCTTGCCATAGGCTCGCCACAGGCTCGCTAAGGCTCAAGTGTGCGTTTTTATTCCCTAAGGAACGTACTGATGAGATTACCTTTATCTTATAAGAGATTTCTTGTCAGATCTACCTCAATTGATCCAACTTATCGTTACAGGTTGCCGCCTCTTCCGCGGCCCACGGATTAGCACGAAATGTGATCGTAGTTCCTACTTTTTTTAACATATCGTCATCTGAAATTTATTTGTGTGCAGTTAAAACCGGCAATCCACCATTTATCCTCCCAAAATTCATTAATATTTCCTGATTTATCTATAAGACAGCGAGTGGCTCTCGTATGGGTTTTCGCTAATGCACCGCGCCGTGTTTTCAACTAATGCAAAGCCTCTGACCTTATATTCCTTGCCTCGAACTTTAGGCCACTATTTTAACCACCTCCGCAGAAGAAAAGCGCGTTAGATTATTGTCTACTAAAGCACCAAATTACGACCACTCCCATACGGCATCGGGACAGCGCTCTTCGTTAGCAAAACCATTTCTTAATTCTATTATTTTAAATCCCTGCCGTTCATAAAAACACTGAGCCCTACTATTTTTCTGAAAAATATGCAGGCGAATAGGAGCGCCCAGCCGCTGTTTAGCCAATTTTACTAACGAAGATCCAATACCCTGTCGAACGGCGGAAGGCGCAATATACAATTGCTCAATCCAACCCATATTATATTTTTTCGATAACACCATCATCCCTACAATAACACCATTTTTTTCCGCCAAAATCAGACATTGAGTAGTAACCATATTATCTATCCATCGATACACACTTTCATCGGAGTGCACAAGCACAGCAAAGGATAGGAATGCCCTGCGTGAGGCTAAATAGAGTTCTGTTATTGCCTTCACATCTGGTTGAAGAGCAATACGAAATAGTAAGATGTCGGGCATAGTGGAATCTGCGTACAGTGCAACGCTATTCGCACCTGTGCAGAAATGGCGATGCTCCGGTTAGCACTAATTATTTTTTGATCGGACCCTGGAAGAGCCGTAAACAAACATAGCGGGATCCCAAGAGTTCTAATAGGGTTGAGAGAAATGCTAAAAATTTATTTGTACTTCCGTGGATGTAGACTTAACGTTATATTTCGGAAAATATATTTGGGGAAATCCAGTTAAATAATGTTCAGTACTCAACGTGGTATTTGCGCCGCCACCTTCTGGTACATCGTAGAAAGCAATATTAGCAGTCTCCTGCATTTCTTTGAAATGATACGCCGGATAAGCCTTATCAGCCCAAGGGTCACAAATAACCGCCTCAACACCCCATGTAGTTATATCGTTAGAATCGCTATCAGGTGCCCTGCCAATAACAAGAAACTGATGGTGATCTAGCACTGCAACTTCAACGGATACATCGTATTTACTTTGAATAAAACTTCGCGTAAGAAATGCTAGTACGTGACAACCACCTCCCTCAAGGCGATTTTCTAACTCTTTTTTTTCTTCAATTTCGCTTTCTGTTAATACGCCATAGTTATCTATTAATTTTTCCAAAATTGAATCATATTTATCGATAATAGAAGACTGAGCCATGTAATAGTT
Organism: Solimicrobium sp.; assembly: GCA_021155915.1. Classification (GTDB taxonomy): domain Bacteria; phylum Pseudomonadota; class Gammaproteobacteria; order Burkholderiales; family Burkholderiaceae_D; genus Solimicrobium. The sequence goes on from JAJNBE010000033.1 coordinate 4,729, forward strand.
TTTGTGAGTCAAGTTAGTGCATTTCAAGACGTAATAATCCATAACTTCTTTTCGATTAGTGGCCCCTAGTTTGCAACGGTTCCTGCATTGCTGCAAACCGTATTCTGCATACATCATGTTATCGGATATCTTACTGTTACCAAAAGCGCTAACTTCGTGTACTTTTTGCTGAAATTCTAAAAACAGAGTAAACATATTTTCGTAGCTGGTTGATCTACTAACCAGCGCCATATCAAAGCATGCTGCGCGCAGATCAGAATTCTTAAACATATCTTCAAGCAAATTAAGTTGCTTTTCGGCGAATGTAGAAGGATCTATTTTTGCTTCCGTAGAGTCCCATATGTTAGCAAAGCAATGTTCCATTATCGCCCGCTCCTGATCACAGTAACGCCAGTCAGTACACAGAGTGTCTAACCTTACCTTTACTTTGTTTTGATTAATTTGCATTAAAGAGGGCTGCGTTATTACTGTATTAGTGCGCGCTAAATTACTGAAATTTACTGCTTCCATTATTTTTCTCTCTTATTAGGTTGGAATGAATTTACTTTATTAGCAAAAACATTCATTGGCTTTACTTAATATCCATCAGTGACAATAAAGGTGTGAGTGCAATTCTCTTTACCCCAAAATCCCTGAAACTTAGCATGGGGATAGCTAAAACAGCTGAATGAAGTCGGATGTTGTCAGATTTACGATGCAAATCAAAATATTGAGCAAAAAATTCGATGAACTGTGTGCCGCTCAGATGTTTAATCATCCGTTGATCCTAAATCCCACCGCGCCCATTATGGCAAAATAGGTATGGCTGAGATATTGGGGTTTTCCGCATAAGGGTAAACCCATGGCGAGGGCGTGGAAAGTAATTGTGGGTAAAACTGGTAAAGTATTTGCGGCGGGTCAAAAGAGTTATCCTAAAGAAGACTAAAATTAGCTAGTGCTAGCTACGTCTATGGCGGACGTACCAGCGTAACGCTGCAGATTCTAGGCAATCGAACAAGCTTTGACGATTGGTCAACGAAGACTATTACCAGAGATCTACCTGTAAGCCTTCTCTCAGAATAGTTTCGTTACGTCAAGTTAATTTATTTCTCAAAATTTCGATCAAACCTGACGAGGGATGGCCTTTTAAAGGGAAGAATCGACAAAAGTCGGGACATGCATTGGCAGCAACGAATTGGTGAGTCTTTTAATAAAACCATTGTCGCACTTCAGTTCGTTTTAGCCGGTAAAAATCGATGGATTAAACTTCACCCACCACCAACTCGAATTCTAGCTCAACTTCCTAGGAGGTTTTTGATGACTGCACAATATAAAGAATATGTCGAAATAAAGGTGGATTCCAATTACCTTGAAGGCATGCTAGAAGTCCCTGAAAATGCGGTTGGGATCGTAGCATTTTCACTCGCAGGAGATAGTGATCGACTAAGCCCGCGTAATAATTATTTGGCTGCACAACTACGGAAGGCACACATCGGGACGTTATTAATTAATTTATTAACGAAACAAGAAAATCAAATTTACGCTAGCAGATTTAATATCAATTTATTGACCCAACGGCTGAATGGAATATGCCATTGGATAGAGCAAAGCAAACTTACTTCGAAACTACCGTTAGGACTTTTTGGTATCAATACCGGCGTAGCAGCCATCCTACAAGTTGCGGCTACGCACAGTAAAGGAATCGCGGCAATGGTCGGTTGCAGAGGTAGACCTGACCTTGCTAATCAGCGGACAATAAAAAGTATCTCCGCACCGACTCTATTTATTGTTGGAGGTCGCGACCCTAGCGTTTTGACGATGAACCGACGTGTCTATTTTGCATTAAACTGTAAAAAGAAATTGGAAATTATTTCAGGTGCAACACATTTGTTTGAAGAGCCTGGTGCATTAGAAAAAGTAGCTGAATTAGCGGTCGCATGGTTTTTGAAGTTTATGGTGCCGCCAATTTTTGCGCATCATTCGATAAAAATTTAACCGAGACATTAAATAATTCAGCGATATGGCGTCCGCTTATGCTAACTGCGCAGGAAAAATTTATCCATTTATTAAAATCAGGTTACAGGAGAACATCATGAAAAAATTTATAAGGCCTTTTTTATTGTTGATAAGTTTATATTTCGGCTTTTTGAGTGTCAGTTTTTCTACAGATACGGTTTCACATGCCGTTCAGCCGGGTCGAGGCGTTGAGAATGCAATAAGTGGAGGGGTGGGAGAAGAACAGCGACAAGCTATCAGACAAATGCGTAAAAAATATAATCTTCAAATAACTTTTGCGAAAAAAGTAACGGGCAGCTATGTTGCTGATGTGCATGTCAACATTCACAATATGTCCGGAGAAGAGCTGTTTGAAGCGGACGGGGTAAATCCGGTGCTGTTAGTAAAAATGGCTCCCGGTAAGTATCGCATCACAGCGGATTATGAAGGTAAGTCTCAAAGCAAATCAGTAACCGTTAATAGGAAAGGATTAAAAGAATTAACGTTTTATTGGTGATAGCAGGGGGCAATATTTTCTAGCCGCACATTCCAGGCACGCTGAGGTGCGGCACAAGATTAATTAGTGTAGCGCGAAGAAGATTGTAAATTATTTAGCGCTTTGATATCATTTATGTGAACTTTCCTTTGATGCACTGAAATAATTCCTGACTCGTTTAACGACGATAAAACACGGCTTACCGTTTCTAACGTTATCCCTAAATAGCTCCCAATTTCGCATCTTGACATACGTAGATTAAATTCATTTCCCGAATAACCTAACGACGAGAACCGGTTAGATAAGAGTAATAAAAATTGCACAACTCGCGCTTCAGCTTTTGACTTTCCTAAAATACATAGTCGGGTTTGCTGACTCATTAGTTCTTTACTAAATAGACTAAAAACCGCCTGTTCAAATTGTTCGTTATGATGACTTAACCTTATTAACTTACTATAAGGTAACTTAATGATATTACAGTCAGCTAATGCTATCACCTCCGAATTATGATGCCGGGTATGCAAACTGTCTATGGCAAGCACATCACCCTGCATAGGAAAACTAAGCACTTGCTCGTTTCCAGCATCGTCATACAAAATAGATTTCAAAAATCCGGAATTAACCAAATAAAGCGATTCAAATCGTTGACCCAGGGAGTAAATATGTTGTCCGGTTTTGTAATTAATATGCTGAAAATGGTCATTCTCATCGCATGCATTTTTTGCTATGTGTATATGCAGAAAATTTCCAATCTCGGAAGAACTTGACCATAACTTCAGGTCGTTCGGAGCTTTGATAACGGACATATTAGGAGACCACTGAGCAGGCTTGGAAGCAGTAGGCATTAAGGAATTAATAGGTGGCATAATCAAACTCCCTTCTAAATAGTTGACAAAAAATTAACGATGGGGTTAAGTCGTAACCACAGGGCATTCGTGTAAAGCCTCATTAATACATGTGGTGACGCGACCAAGGCAAATTCTTGGGATCTCTTCCGGATTTGAAACAAACTACCTGATAAAGCGAAATCCAGTCCTGATTAAAGGCGTAAGCACAACCTGCCAGGTAGAGACGCCAGATACGGTATTTCTTTTCACCCGCAAGACGTTTGATTTCTATGGGATTTTTTTCAAAATTATCAGACCAGACTGCACATGTTTTGGCGTAATGGCGACGCAAATTTTCCACATCAAAAACTTCAAGTCCTCCTTTCTGCATAGCGTTTAAAACCGAACTAATATGGGGTAATTCTCCGTGTGGAAACACATACTTCTCAATGAATTCGCCCCCGCCGAACGGCGCTCCCCCATTTTGGCTATCTGTCGTAGTTATACCGTGATTAAGCGCTATACCATCGTCAACCAGTAAGGATTGAATAGTTGAAAAATAACGGGTTAATTGGTCGATGCCTACATGTTCAAACATCCCAACACTGGTAATTCTGTCAAATCGACCTTTAACGTCGCGATAATCTTGCAAAAGTATATTTACTTTGTCAGCCAAACCAGCCTCAAAAACCAGTTTTTTGGCTAATTTCGCTTGGTTTTCAGAAATAGTGACGCCCGTGCACCGGACTCCATATTGTTGTGCAGCACGTATCAGAAGAGCACCCCAGCCACAGCCTATATCGAGCAAAGTGTCTCCTGAACGCAATTGGATCTTATTTAGGATATGGTCAATTTTTTTATTTTGTGCGGTTTCCAGGTCTTCCTCACCCGTTTCAAAATAAGCACATGAATAAACCATATTCTTATCTAACCATAATTTATAAAATTCATTGGACACGTCATAATGGTACTTTACCGCTTTTTGATCTATTTTTTTATTGTGCCTCCTACTGTAGACCATACGTGCAAATTTTCCAATTGGCTTTAACGTCATGGAAGCCAATGCATTTCCAACCGAAATTATGGCATGGGGCTCCCCTTCCACTTCAATCTGGCTCTCAACATAAGCCCTCCCCAAATTGGACAATGAAGGTACAAATAAATAGGATAGTGCGGACTGATCAGGAACATGAACAATGACTTTAGGCTTTTCCAGGCTAAAACTAAACTGTCGGCCATTCCATAACTCCACCCGTAAGGGTAGCGCGCTATGACGACGAATACGTTCAGCCCACTGTTCCAGTTTTTTCTCAAAAAACATAATTTCGCTTTCAGTATTTTTGATAAATTTATTTTGAAACAAAACTACAATTTCTGGGAAGTACTATGTCAAAACAACCATTCCACCCTTGGGGAAATATTTGGGATTATTTGACAGTTCTTCGGTTGGCATACGGTTTAGTTGGGTATGTGTGGCTCTCGAAATATCCCGCCGCCAGCCAACTAAAGAATTTCTTTCGCATGCCAAAGTCTCTCACTTCAACGCCTTGTTTTTTTTGACAGTGGTCAAAAATTAGTTAAAAACAAAGAAAATCTCTAATCAGGCTGGCTATTGCTGTTAAAACCCAGCCTAGCCTTTCCACCCTTATATTAACAAAATCTTAACACATTATTTAATGATAACAGTGATCCAGTTAAAATTGGCGGATACTTTAACGGAGATTTTTCGTTGGAATGGGCTCATATAAGCTTCTTTCAACTTATCTGGCGGCACAAATCTTTGGACTCAGGAAACTTTCCCTACCACGAAATTTTCCTGAGCCAAAAGGTTTTAGCGGGCCCAGGCCGATTGCACGAAGTCCCGTATTTTAAAGGGCCAGGTCTATGCGTGGATTGGTAACCCTTTATTAGCATCCTACACATCTCAAGCCTTCCGTTCGTCATTTTTGTGAAGGCTGGTGTTAGCGGAATAATTTTTCTAGAAAATGTATCGCTCTAAATTGCTTATGATAATCTGTTTCGTCTAGGCGACCCCGTCTAGGCGACCCCGTCTAGGCGACCCCGTCTAGGCGACCCCGTCTAGGCGACCCCGTCTAGGCGACCCCATCTAGGCGACCCCGTCTAGACGGGGGCCGAGTCGATGTATTCCAACTTGTCTAACTGCTTAAGTTGTTACAAAGGCAACATTAAGCGTTGGCCCAACTTGAGTGAGTATCCTTATTTACGGCGATCTCCATACAATTACTTGGTGCTTGATCCGTTTTTTCCGTGCCCTGTAACCACTTAAATATAACGGGCTTCACGCAATCGCCCTAGGCGCGCCAAGCAAGCTAAAAGAAGAGCACTTACCTTCTTCCTAAGGGAAAATCTCGGATAATTTGATCGTCATCAAAAAGAAAGACTACATCAAAAGTAATATGAAGGCTACCGGTGGTAAAAATATAGTTTAAAACTTTAATTTCAACAATTAGGAGTCGATGCTATGTCAAATCTCTCACTCTACGATCCTTTATATTCGCGCTTGAACAGCCGCTTGAGCCGCATTTTTAACCACCTCGGGCTCAGTAATCCCGCTTTTTTTGATGATGAAGGTTCTATACAACCGTTAACTATGAAATTAGACGTGTCAGAAGATGACAGTAATTATGTTGTGCATGCTGATCTACCTGGGGTCAGAAAAGAAGATATTCACGTTAGCATCGACAAAAATCAGGTCTCTATTAGTGCAGAAATTAAAAACGAAAGAGAAGATACAAAAGAGAAAAATGTTATTCATAGCGAGCGCTATCAAGGCAAGGTGTTCCGAAGTTTTGCTCTTGCCAGCGATGTTGATGAGGCAAGGGCCGAGGCCAAATTTTCTGATGGTGTGTTGGAATTAACTTTGCCCAAACAAGCAACAAGTAGCACCGGCAAACAGCTAACAATACAATAAATTCAGCAACTCACAGTTAAGAACATGGGGTGTAGCCCATGTTCAAGGACACCGCACCTGCCGCGATTCCGAAATTTCGCTTTAGGTAGCCTTGTGACGGCGGTACTGATGTATTGCAGTTTCTCGCTCCAATAAGCGTTCTAACGATCCAGTCAAAATAGAATGCCCAATAAAAAGACAATCATAGTTACGGGGGCGAAAAAAACGCCTTGAAATAATTACTTTTTCAAGGCGTTTTAAGAGACCTCTGTACAATTTACTGAGCGAACCAAATTCGGAGTTGCGCGATACTCGCAGTCCTCATGTACTCAGCATATTCCAATTGCTGCGCTCCGTGTGCCACTGGCTCTGGCTCGCCCGCTACGTCTACAGAAGTTTATTTCAGTCGATCAATTACGTCCAACTAACCCATTTCGGCAATTTTCCTATCCGCTTCGCTTTCAGGGACATGTTCGCCCGCAATAAACAGGTACATAGCGGGAACCACAAACAAAGTGAATAATGTTCCTATGGATAAACCGGTAAAAATGACCAGCCCCATAGCGTAGCGCCCTCCCGCTCCGGCCCCGGCGGCGATAACCAATGGAAAGACGCCAAATACCATCGCCGCTGTGGTCATCAAAATGGGACGCAAGCGCTCACTCGCGGCTTCTTCAATAGCTTCGCGTTTACTTAACCCCTTTTTACGTAATTGATTAGCGAATTCCACAATCAAAATACCATGTTTACTTATTAAGCCCATCAGTGTGACAAGCCCAACTTGAGTATAAATGTTGATCGAAGAAAAGCCCAAAAAAATGAATAGCGTAGCGCCAAATAAAGCGAGCGGCACGGAAATAAGAATAACGATTGGATCCCGGAAACTCTCAAATTGTGCCGCTAACGCCAAGAAAACAATAATTGCAGCAAAAATTAACGTCGCCACAAAACCTCCCGATTCGTTCATAAATTGACGCGAGCCGCCTGCATAGTCCACCGAATAGTTTAGCGGAGCGACTTCTTTCAATATTCCACGCAAGGTTTCCAATGCCTCACCTTGCGAAACACCAGCCACAGCAGAAATCGTGGCTGAATTAAGCTGCTGGAAACGATTAACGGATTCAGGAACAACACTATGGGTAATACTTGCGATAGTGCTGACCGGTATCATGCTCCCGGACTGCGTTCTGATATTAAAATTTAACAATTCATCCGGATTTAAACGGTCCACTTGTAATACCTGAGGAATCACTTTGTAAGCACGACCTGAGATGGAAAAGAAGTTAGTATGGCCGCCACCCAGCGCATCTCCCAATGCAGCGCCCACCTCCTGTTGAGTCATGCCCAAGGTAGCAAGTTTTTCGCGATCGACTTTTAATGTCGCCTGTGGTTTATCAATTTTCAAGTCACTATCGAGATAATAGAACTTGCCGGAGGCTTGTGCTTTAGAAACAACTTCTTCAGCAACCGTGTTCAAATTTTCAAATGGTTCGGTGGTAGTGATTACCAATTGAATTGGTGGCCCTCCTCCGGCTCCTGGCAAAGAAGGGGGTTGAAATGCATAAACCCTTGCGCCGGCAATTTTCGCCCACTTATTTTGTAAATCCTGCTGAATTTCAGTGGCGCTCCGACTACGATCGCTCCAATTTTTTGTCAAGAAACCACCGAATACCTGGTTGACAGACGGCATACCCGTTATCTGAAACATCTGATCATATTCAGGAACATCTTTAGCTAATGCATACATTTGATCGGCATAAACCTGCATCTGGCCAGTGGTAGCTGTTGGCGGGCCCGCTAGGATTCCTAAAATAAATCCCGAATCTTCCTGGGGAGCTAACTCTGAACTCGACATGGAAAACATCGCAACCCAAGCACTAATTAAAATGGCACTCATAACAATCATAACGGGCCAGAAATTAAGTATTTTACGTAAAACTGTTGTATACCCGTGACGCACTTTTTCAAATACGCGATCAATAAACATCACAAAGCGGCCCGTGTCTTGTTCAGGTTTAAAAAATGTTGAACACATGACCGGCGACAACGTTAAAGCAACCACTCCCGAAATAGCAACCGCCCCCGCCAAAGTAAAAGCAAATTCTGTAAACAAAGTTCCCGTTAGTCCCCCCTGGAAACCAATTGGCACATACACAGCAATAAGTACCACCGTCATTGCCAAAATAGGCCCACCCAGCTCACGCGCAGCAAGCAACGCGGACTCCAGCGGAGACTTCCCTTCTTTCATGTGCCTGTCGACGTTTTCAACCACAATAATGGCATCATCGACCACAAGACCAATGGCGAGAACTAGTGCTAATAACGTCAGTAAATTAATAGAATAACCAAACATTAGCATAATGGCAAAAGTGCCAATCAATGACAGTGGCATTGCAATAACGGGAACCAAAACCGCGCGGAAGCTACCCAAAAATAAATAAATAACTACTGTTACAATAGCTAGGGCTTCCAATAATGTTACCACCACCTCACGAATGGAAGACTCAATAACCGCTGTCGCGTCATACACAATTTTGCCCGTTAAGCCATGTGGTAATTCAGCCTCAATTCCCGGAAATACTTTCTTAATACGTGCAGCGACTTCCAATACATTGGCTTCAGGAGCCACTTTCATACCAAAAAATACTGAACGAACGCCACTAAATGCGACGTTAAAATTGTAATTTTCCGATCCCAGCGTAACCGTGGCAACATCTTCCAGGCGAACAATGGCACCATTATTTTGCCTGATAGCGAGCTGTTTAAATTCCTCAACGGTATGCAAATCCGTAGCGGCAGTTAGTGGCACTGTCACCATCTGTCCCTTGGTCTCGCCTAAAGCGGTCAAATAATTTTCTCTGACAATTGCATTGCTCACGTCTGTAGCCGTGACACCATAAGCGGCCATTTTTTTGGAATCTAACCACGCGCGAAGTGCAAAAATCCGCCCGCCGATTAGTTCTGCGGACTGCACACCTTCAATGGAATCCAGTTTGGGTTTAACTACACGCGCCAAATAATCGGTCATGTTATTAGACGGCATGACATCGCTAAAGAACCCCAGGTACATGGAGGCATTTTCTCCATTGGATACGGCCAAAATAGGGGCCTGCGCTTGCTGAGGCAATAGACCTTTTACAGAGTTTACCTGCGTACTAATCGCCGTCAAGGCGCGGTTTGAATCATGATTTAATCGCAGGGTGGCCGTAATAACAGAAACTCCACTCGCGCTAGAAGAAGAAAGATAATCAATACCTTGCGCTTGGGCAATCGCTTGTTCCAGCGGTTGCGTAATAAAGCCCGCCACAGTCTGCGCATCCGCACCAGAATAAATAGTCGTTACGGTAACCACTGCATTTTCTGTCTTGGGGTATTGTATAAGAGACAAAGAAAACAGTGACTTAACACCGAGCACCACAATCAGTAAGCTAATGACAACCGCTAAAACCGGGCGTCGGATAAAAAGATCGGTAAATTTCATCGATTATCTCTTTTAATTTTCTTGAGGAATTGGATTGGGGTCGTTAGCGGGAAGCACAGAATTATCAACAATAATTGACATTCCATTTTTCAATTTGAGCTGTCCACTCGTGACAACGATCTGGTCTTCTTCCAAACCTTTTATAATCGAAACCTGATCACCTCGGGCTGGGCCCGTCGTCACGAAGACTTGAGTGACTACCATAATTGGCCTGCCCTTATCATCTTTGTCCTGGCCTGGTTTGGCGACAAAAACGGTAGAGCCGTAGGGGTTGTACGTAATTGCCGTTTGTGGCAAAGTAATAAGCTTATTTTTAGTACCTACATCCAGACTGACCTGAGCAAACATGCCCGGCAATAACTGCTGCTTCTCATTCCGCAGTGTTGCTTGTACTTGTACATTACGACTGGTGACATCAACTACTGGATTGATCGCGTTTACTTTGCCAGGAAAAACAATTTCGGGAAAAGCATCGGTATGAATTACTATGCCCTGCCCTACTTTCGCTAAAGGTAATTGCTTTTGCGGAATATGGAAATTAACATACACTGGATCTGTCATTTGCAAGCTAACTAATTTTTCCCCGGCTTGAATATATTGACCCGGATTGATCAGAGAAATTCCTAAACGCCCGGAAAAAGGCGCCCGTATTGTTTTTTTCTGAACCAGTGCTTCTTGTTGCTTCACTAAGGCACGTGTATTCTTCAGATTAGCCTTATCAGAATCAACCTGAGCGTGGCTCACCCCTTCTACCGCTAACTGTGCCTCATTACGTTTTAACACGCTCTTCGCTAATTCTGCCTGTGCCTGTAGGGCATCTAAATAGGCGATATCTGAATCAGCATTCAACTCAAACAGGACCTCCCCCTTTTTGACGTTCTGTCCGGATTTAAATTTAATTTCACGAACGATTCCACCTACCTCGGTGCTGACATCCACACCGCGAAATGCCGTAACAGTTCCAACAGACGATAACTGTGGTTGCCATTCAGTAGCAGCTACTTTACTAGTCGTGACGGTAACAGGGCCTGGTTTGGGTTGACTTGCGATCAGCTTTTGAATTTGCAGATATTTGCCCAAAGCAATCAACGCAATTAATAATAAAACACATCCGAGCATGATGAGCATACGCTTAACCATGAATACTTCCCCTTTGTTCGTTGTACAAAAAATGTTGAAATGTAAGAGACCTCTACATAACCTACTGCGCGAGCCAAATTCGGCGTTCAGGGTTACAAACTGGTGCTCGCAATCCTCATGTACTCAAGTACATTCGGGTTGCAGCGCTCCGTGCGCCTTGTCTTTGACTCGCTCGCTACGGTTATGCAGAGGTCTCTGTAATGCTTATTGCTGGTCATCTTTAACCGAAATATCTTTCAATTCTGATCTATTCCACCATCCACCGCCCAGAGATTGAAACAGCGCAACGGTATCGGAATAACGGGCCGCTTGCGCTAACACCAAATTAATCCGTGCATTTTGATAAGTACGTTTTACGTCGAGCAGCGTCAGCGAATTGATCGAACCAAAACCGAATTGCAAATTCGCCAAATCTAAGCCCTGCTGTGCAATGGCCACAACATTAAGTTGCTCTTTCAATGTTTTCGCGTCTAATTCCAATGCCTGCAATGTGTCGGCTACATTTTGAAAAGCCGCCAATACAGTCGAACGATAGTTCGCGTCTTGCTGATCATAATAAGCTACGGCTGCGCGGCGCTTAGCAGACAAAGATCCCGCATCAAAAAGAGGCTGCGTGATCGATCCGGCCAAGCGCCACATTTGCGCAGACCCAGAAAATAAGTCACCTGCTGCTAGTGCAGCTGAACCAACCGTCCCGGTTATCGTTATTTGAGGGTATTGATTCGCCGTTGCTACACCAAGCTGTGCACTGGCTCTGTGAAGAAGTGCTTCGCTTGCACGAATATCAGGACGTTGCCGTACCAGCGCTGAAGGGATAGAAACGGGTAATTCTTTGGGAAGATGAAGGGAATCCAATTCAAACGTCGGAAGATTGGGCTCACTAGGCAAGCGACCCGCATACACCGCTAACTGATGCCGTGTTTGCTGTAGCGCCTTCTCTAATGGAGGAAGAGCAGCCCGGGTCTGAGCAACAAAACTACGTTGATTTAAAACATCAACTTTAGCTATTGCGCCGCTAACAAATCGGGTTTCAACAACATCCAATTGCTTACTCTGGGCAAGCAAAATTTCTCTCTGAGCCTCAATCTGAGCGCGTAAGGAAGCTTCTTTGATCGCGGTAATTACCAGGTTGGAGGTAAGCGTTAAGTAAGCTGCTTCCATTTGAAAACGTTGGTACTCTATTTCCGCCTCCAAGTCTTCCGCAGTACGTCTGCTAGCTCCAAAAGCATCAATCGTATAGGACACATTAACCGATGCATTAAATAGATTGAATAACGTCCCTTCAGCGCGTTGAGCTGTTATGGAAGACACCTTATTCCGCTCTGGCGTAAAATTTACATTCGCATTGGGATAAAACGTGGCACCGGAAAATGCCTTGTAACTCTCCTGAGCTCTGCGCAACGCGGCTTGTGCAGAGGCCAAATCAGGACTTTTGGCTAACGCTGACCGAATTAGGGTATCCAACTCTACAGAATGAAATATCGACCACCATTGCGCAGGAATGTCTTGCGCAACCACCAATTTTTGACCTGCGCCCGCTTTAACGTCGGACGACGTAGTCTGTTCTACTGCGGATTTTTCTGAATACGAATAGGATTCGGACCTTACTATCGGCTCGGGTATTTTGAAATCGGGCCCTACTGCGCAACCATTTAGTAGAGCAACTCCAACAAAAATGCTAACTATGCTTTTAACTTCCATAGGCCATCCATTTGAGCGATGAATTAAAGTTTTCAAGGGAAATTTCATCCTTTTTTTCACGGGTGCAATCCTGTTGCGTTAAATTGAATCATTAATTATTGTTCGGTAGTGACACCTGCGCATTCCTTAACCAATTTTAAAATTGGGAACGAATTCTAGCATTATCCGTAATGCCTATTTCATAACGTTGTATATATAAAAAATAGGTAAAGGATCGGAAAACCACTTTCCGTTAAATGCACTGGGATAACGAGTCCAAATAAATAGTGCGGAACGGCGTTGCAGAACCAGCTTAATTTGGCTGAGTTAGTTCATTAATAACCGGGGAAAATCAGGTAAGCGAGGAATATACATCAACATACTTAACTCATGTTGAAATTTGAATTTGAAACCACACTGGTTGTCTTATTTATATTGAATTTGAACAAATGGTGCTCAGATAAAGGTCAGTGCTTTAAAAAATTAAGCGTCATAGCGCTAATTCTACTGTGTCCAGTCTCCAAAGAACCTGAAAAATAAGTTGTGGGCATGCATTTCCCACAGTTTTAATCCTGATAGTTCAAGGCCGCTAGTTCGCATCTCATTAGCTTCGGGATAAAACATTTGCCTGGCACTTTCGGATAGCTTTTGAAAGGTATAAGCGTCCCTCTCAAAAAGAATAGCTTCCTCGCCAGAATCTCGATACATCGGATCTTCTAGAACTTTGGAGGCCGCGGCAATCTCTACGCAAACGAGATCACCTGGACTCAAAAATCGTACGTAAAATTTTCCGTTTTGATGAGGCCCCCGGACTAATTTTCCTGGACTAAAATTTAGCACTTCCACCTCTACTTCAAGATCATACATTTTTATTCTAACTCCGCCAGCCTGTTCCTGTATTGGAATTAGCTTCATAAGAGAGTGGTATTCAGGTTGGGAACTTCTGACTACTAAAACATAATCTGTCAGAGAGCCTTGTGAAGCATCTTCATACTTTTTGAAGAGTTCATATTCCTGTGTAGACAATATTTCCCCACTATTTTTTTTCTGTTTTATTTTTCTAAAATTATCTACACGCTTGTCCCCTTCATCCAGAGCCATTTTATATAAATGTATATTTTCCTCGGTACCCGGATAAAAAGGTAGCATAGCAACGTACGAATAAGCATCCGCATTGAAAGGAGCCGTAGTGTGGCGGAAGAAGTAATCTGCGTGGATAAATTCATGACTAATCACATGGTGCGCTAATTGATCCGTTTCGCCCAAATGTATTCTTCGTTCCTCCGGGTTGAACACTCCCACTCCCCCAGACTGTTTTTTTCCTAGTTCTTTTAAGGTGGTACATACTACTCCGTCAAAACTTGGGTGCTCAAGCACACGTCGGATAGGACCTTCGCTGGGCGGAAAAATCTCTGCCGTTTGCTGAATTCTTTTTTTCATTTCCTCACATTTCAGACCTTTGTGTAACTCCTTTGGTATGGCCGGATCAACTGTAAATTTGACATCAAGCAACTGTGCAATTGTAAAAAAAGATAAGGTATTATCGTTTGTTGTAGGTAAGGTAGTACATAAAGAGTCTTGGGAAGAGGCAATTGAATTGCTAATGGCGCGATGATTAAAACCTGGTCCTTCAGTCATAGCCTGACGGGGAGTAAAGCTAGGTGACCCATTCAATCTAACTTCAAAATAAGTACTTATTTCACTAACCTTTTTTGGTATTTTCTTTCGAGTAATATCCTTTTTATTTGTGGAACGGCAATAACATTTATTATTTGAAGAGTTGACATATTGCATAGAATCTTTCTAAGATTAGTAATGCCTCACTTTTGACGGAGGACTTCAGAAAATGAGTCAGTTTTATCTAACTTTTTTGTATTGAAATTTCCGTCTTAATTTTGACAAGAATGGTAACTATGTCGACATGCAGCAGCAATTGGCGTTAACCCTTAGGATTATTAGCTGTAGCTATCGTCCTTTGTACAGGTGGAAACGCTGGATGTTTATAGTGGTCTAATTTGAGCGGACAACGCAATAAGGGGAAAGATCCACTCTTCGAGGAGAAGTAAAATTGGCTGCTTTGGCAGTTATATTAATGAAGATCGAGAGCTCAAGAAAAAAACTTTCTTGCGAAAGAAACTTCTTTCAAAAAAGTTTCTTCCATTGACTTAGCTTATTTACAGCCAAACCTTAGTGCCTCATCAGATTCACATTCATTTAGCTTGATGCTATTTAATGATGCGATAACAAGGAATATACATTTTTCCAGGCAGTTTCATACGATGCTGCTCCACAAAAGAAGTTAGCAATCCGTCGATTGATTCCATCAGCTCACTATCTCCGGTAAGCTCAAAATGGCCAAATTCTTCAATAGCACGAATTCCGTCGGCTTTCACATTTCCCGCTACGATTCCAGAAAAAGCACGCCGCAGGTTCGCTGCTAACAGATAATTTTCCTGATTTTTATGCAACTGAAGTTGGCGCATATTTTGATGGTTTGGGATAAAGGGATGTTGGAATTCAGAAGGAATTTTTAATATCCAGTTAAAATAATAGGCATCTGATTTTGCCTTACGGTGTGCCCTTACTTCACCGATTCCAGTCAGAGCACGTTGCGCCACTAATTCAGGATCATTAATGATTATTTCATAACGAGATTGTGCTTCTTTGCCTAAAGTCGCCCCAATAAATTGATCAATCTGCTTAAAGTATTCCGCCGCACTGGAGGGTCCGGTAAAGATTAATGGGAAGGGAATGTCGTTATTATGGGGATGTAGCAAAATGCCCAATATATACAAAATTTCTTCTGCCGTACCTGCACCTCCCGGAAATACAATAACGGCATGCCCGATTCGCACAAAAGCTTCCAAACGCTTCTCTATGTCAGGCAAAATCACCAGCTCATCAACGATTGCGTTGGGGGCCTCCGCCGCAATAATTCCTGGCTCAGTAACCCCCAAATATTGTCCAGTTTTTATACGCTGTTTAGCGTGTCCGATCGTGGCGCCTTTCATCGGGCCCTTCATTGCGCCCGGTCCACAACCGGTGCAAATGTTCAGCGCGCGCAGGCCCAACTGGTAACCCACATGTTTAGTGTAATCATATTCGTTACCCGAAATAGAATGCCCCCCCCAACAAACCACTAGACTAGGATTTCGTAAAGGGCGCAATTGATTAGCATTACGCAATATGTGAAATACAGATTCAGTAATCCCTTGCGATGTGGTCAGGTCGAATTGTGGGTTGTTGGCAAACTCGCTATTGAGAAAAATAATATCACGCAATACCGAAAACACATGTTCCTGAATACCTTTTATCATCACCCCATCAACAAATGCATTTGCAGGTGCATTCTTTAATTCAAGCTTAATCCCACGCTCGCGATGAATAATGCTGATAGAAAAGTCAGGATACCTTGCAAGTAATTCTTTACCATCATCTAATGAATTACCACTATTTAATACCGCCAACGTACAGTGCCTGAAAATCGTATATAGACCTCCATGGCTGGTATCAAGCAACTTGCTAACTTCAGCTTTTGAAAGTACATCAAGTCGACCTTCGGGGGTAATTTGAGTATTTAATACTGGATATTGCATATAATCCTGGTGAGTGGGGGTAACTATGGAGCTAACTATTAATCAATTCTTCTTAATAGCTAAACAAAAAAATGAAAGCATAATTAAATCATCAAATCCGACCTGGACACAACCGAGAAAGCCCGTTGAAGTGAGAGATAAACTTAGCAGAGAGCGAACACGTTCAATAAAAAAAGGTAGCTTTGGCTACCTTTTTACTTTATTTACGAGGTCGTGATTATCTGGTAACGCACATAGGTCAGCAATAACACACACTAAATCGACGTTTTCGCTCAGGTAATCGTTTCTGGTTGTCATTCTCTCGCAAGCGTGAATTTCAGCCTTCATTTCGCTTTTGGAAGAAAGGACTAACGCTTTATTTAGTCGCCACTATTTATCGGCAAAGCTGAAAATGGCTTAACAATTTTCACTTTTCCTTTTAGTTTTCGCATCTCAACAAAATCATACAGATCTTCTGAAGCAAATAGATCTTGAATTTGGCGGGTCAGATCTGTTTTTTGCGCCGCATCAGGAGTTGCCTGGAGAATTTTATTAATGCGATACACGGTGTACCCCTGCCTTGGCAAATTAACGCCTACAAAAGCAGGTAGCATACGTATATCCGCTTTCATAATTGCATTGAATGCGGCAGGTGACACACTATCTGGTTTATTACGTGAAATTACTCTAGCCTGACTAAAGCCAGTGGCCTTTTCAGCACCAATTATGGTGCCGGACGTTTCCATTACTTTTGATAAGCTAGCTAATTTTTCTTCGCCTGCTTTGGTTGCCAGCGCTGCAGATTCTTCTGCTTTCATTAGCATAGTAATCAACTCTCTGACTTCATTAAACGGGCGTATACTCGCTGCCTTGTAGTCGATCAGGCGCGCAGATACCAAGGTATTCGGCGCTACTTCGATGCTTTCCGTATTATGTTTATTTTTAATGACATCGTCTGAAAACACGGCTTTCAGAAATTTAGGATTTGCAAGAACTGGATCGGCTTTTGCCGATTGGCTCGAGAAATCTGGAAGGCGAGTCAGATTATCAGCAGTTTCAATAGTTAGCTTTAATTTGTCAGCCGCCGGTCTTAAACTATCCGATTGTTCATATACCGTGTTAGTAAACACTTCCGCCATTTCGCTAAATTGTTTACTGGCTTTCTGTTTTTTTATATCTTCCCTGATTTGATCTTTTACCTCAGCCAGCAGCTTCACGGTAGCAGGTTTAATCGCGGTGAGATAAATGATGTGATAGCCAAAATCCGACTGAACCAATCCGCTAGTTTCGTTTTGCTTTAACTTAAACGCAGCATCTTCAAAAGGCTTTACCATCATTCCTCTACCAAAGAAATCCAGATCTCCGCCGTTCGTAGCAGAACCTTCATCTTGCGAATATTGTTTAGCCAGTTGAGCAAACTTGCCTGGTTGAGCACGAACTAGAGTTAATATTTCTTCTGCCTTTGCTTTGGCAGCTGCTTTGTCCGCATCGCTGGCATTTTTGTTGACTTTAATTAAAATATGGCTCGCACGACGTTGTTCGTCGACAGTGAAATTTTTACTGTTCTGGTCATAATAAAGTTTGATATCTTCGTCTGAGACCATCATCTGCCTAGCAACAGCTTCGCCACTCAGTACTATATACTCAATTTTTACCGTTTCTGGAATAGCAAATTGTGCGTTATTCTTATCATAATAGGTTTTCAATTTAGCTTCAGTAATGTTTACCTGGTTCACAAAATCCGAGGCATTGAAATCCAATGACTGTATCTCACGCTCCTGGCCCATCATCTCAGCAACTTGGGCAATGACGGTGTTAGGAACAAAAGCGCTGCCTTGAATGGATGATACTAATTGTTGCACCGCCAAATCTTGCCTTAAGTTATTTTCATACACTGCAGGGGTTATTCCCTGGTTGGCTAAGATATTTTTATATCCCGTGTAATCAAAAGAACCATCGTGCAAAGTTAACCCTGAGATGCCTGAAATTGTTTGCTGTAAAAGAGCATCGGGAATCCCTAGATTTTGTGTTTTTGCTTCCATCATCAAAACACGCTGCGAAATTAAATTATTCAACACCGACGTTTTTGCTGCCGGTGTATTAAATAAAGACTCATCAAACTGCTCACTCAAACGTTCACGCATCTGATCCATTTGCTGACGTAATGCCTTATCAAATTCTTGTTGCGAGATTTGCTCACCATTAACAATAGCTAACGCATCATTATTACCATTTCCAAAGTAACTGGAGACCCCCATAAGCGCAAAAGAAGGGACAATAAAGAGTAACAAAATAAATTGCATTAAACGCTGATGAGTTCTAACGTATTCAAACATAGCAGGAGATCACTTATTACATACTGGTGGACGAAGAAGCAACTTGAGTTTCACAAAGAAATCGTGTTTCAAAATTGATTACAACATTGAAAAACGCCCGTAAGGTTAAACCGTACGGGCATTTGATATTTGGCGGAGTGGACGGGACTCGAACCCGCGACCCCCGGCGTGACAGGCCGGTATTCTAACCAACTGAACTACCACTCCTTTGTGGCAACGACCTGCGTTGCAACTTATTGTTCTTTAATTAACGTAGTTATTGCTCTTTACTTTTCCGTTTAACTGGTGGGTGCTGAGAGGCTCGAACTCCCGACCTACGCCTTGTAAGGGCGCCGCTCTACCAACTGAGCTAAGCACCCAATCAAACGCTTTGTAATGAGCGCGCTAGTTTAGCGCATCTTTCAAACCTTTGCCAGATTTAAATTTCGGCACTTTCGCTGCTTTAATTTTGATTGCTTCGCCTGTTCTAGGATTACGCCCTACCCGCGCAGCACGCTTGCCGACTGAAAAAGTACCAAAACCCACTAAGGTTACCGTTCCATTTTTCTTCAATGTGCCCGTCACAGCTGCGATAGTTGCGTTCAAAGTACGAGTTGCGGCAGCTTTTGAAACATCGGCTTTTTTAGCAATATATTCAATAAGTTCAGTTTTATTCATTTACGTATTCCTTACAAAGTTAATTTCCACGAGAGTTTTCGTCAGTATTAGATCTTCGTCCGCCTTAACGCACCATGATTTTTCTTGTTAATTACTCATGCCAAAATGACTAACTCGGCAAAAGAGGAGCGTATTAAACAAGCCATGATGCACAGTGTCAAGTTGTTTTACCAAAATTACTACGGACTACTACAATATATTCAGAAAAATGATCAGTTTCTATTACCTTTCTAGACATATAGGAGACCTTTGTATTGGGCCATGGCCCGGGTAAACTCAACGATTAAGCCAGAAATATCGCTATTTACGCCTGGCATTTAAGATTTCACCATAAAATCTAACTAAAAAATTTTTATAGGTTTGACAATAGGGCTATAGTTCAGGATTCTTACACATCCTTTATAAATCATGAATTACGACGTTGCCATCATTGGAAGTGGGCTGGCTGGCTATACGGTTGCGCTGCATTTGGCAAAAACTCAACAAGTCGCTATTTTTACTAAGCGTGCGCTTCTAGAAGGCTCCAGTAGCTGGGCGCAAGGCGGAATAGCAGCTGTATTAGATTCAAATGATAGCGTTGAGCAACATCTATCCGACACGGTCATAGCGGGCGCTGGCTTATGTGATGAGGTTGCCAGCCGCACTATATTACAAAATGGCCGTGCGGCCATCGAATGGCTTATAGCAACCGGTGTGCCATTCACGCAAGATGACCAGGCCGAGCTGGGTTACCATTTAACGCGCGAAGGAGGACATAGTCAACGTCGTATCATTCATGCTGCGGATGCAACCGGCCACGCTGTTCAGGTGACCCTCGAGCAACAAATCCGACGCCATCCCAATATCACCCTATTTGAAGATCACTATGCTATTGATCTGATCCGTTCCAGCAAATCCAACATGACCGCTACTACCAGTACGGAACACTCGCCGTTGAGATGCTTGGGGTTATATGCTCAAGACGTGCGGACCGGAACAGTGCATACCGTCGCTGCACAACATACGGTTCTGGCTACCGGCGGTGTAGGTAAAGTTTATTTATACACAACTAATCCAGATACAGCGACAGGGGATGGAATTGCCATGGCGTGGCGTGCTGGTTGTCGAATCGCGAACATGGAATTTATCCAGTTTCATCCAACTTGTTTGTACCATCCCTATGCTAAATCTTTTTTAATTTCAGAAGCAGTACGGGGTGAAGGTGGATTACTGAAACTGCCCGTTGAAGCAGGTGCAGCAGCCGGACAACGTTTTATGCCAGGACACGACGACCGGGAGGAATTGGCGCCGCGGGATATTGTGGCTCGCGCCATTGACTTTGAAATGAAAAAACGGGGATTAGACCATGTTGACCTGGACATTTCTCATAAGACGCCCGAATTTCTAAAAGAGCATTTCCCTACTATTTACGCTCGTTGCTTAGAGCTCGGAATCGATATTAGCAGACAGCCCATACCTGTGGTTCCCGCTGCACACTATACGTGCGGGGGTATAATTACAGACGTGAACGGACGCACCGATCTAGCTGGATTATATGCAGTTGGTGAAACATCGTACACGGGTTTGCACGGTGCAAATCGTTTAGCCAGCAATTCTCTTTTAGAATGTTTAGTCACGGGTAAAGCGGTGGCCGAACACATTACGGGACAGGAAAAATTAAAATCGCCACGTTTGCCTGCTTGGGATGAAAGCCGCGTGACCGATGCGGATGAAGAAGTGGTTATTGCGCATAACTGGGATGAATTACGCCGTTTTATGTGGGATTATGTAGGTATAGTTCGCACCACTAAGCGCCTAGAGCGCGCGCAACATCGGATCCGTTTATTGAAAGAAGAAATTGACGAGTACTACGCTAATTTTCGCATTACTAATCACTTATTGGAATTACGAAACTTGGTCGATGTCGCATCGCTTATCGTCAACAGCGCATTATCACGCCATGAGAGCCGTGGATTACATTTTAGCCGTGATTTTCCCACCACATTACCCAAAGCACTTCCAACCGTTTTAGATCCGCAAGTTCCCAATAAAGCGAAGAACAGTGAAACCTATCGATCAAATAGCTCATCATGACCCTATCTCACTATAACGATACCATTACGCTCCTAGTGCTTTACTATTCACGACACGGAGCTACTAAACAAATGGCCGATTTTATCGCCCTGGGGATAGAAGGCATTCCCGGCTGTACGGCCAGATTACGAACTGTGCCTGCAATTTCTACAGTATGCGAAGCGAGTGAACCTGCTATTCCAACGGATGGCGCGCCCTATGTGGAATTGGCTGATTTAGCCGAATGCGCAGGTGTTGCGCTGGGTTCGCCAACACGATTTGGCAACATGGCTTCAGCCATGAAATATTTTTGGGATGGCACTACCGCCGATTGGTTGTCGGGTACTCTAATTGGCAAACCCGCGTGTGTATTTACTTCTACGGGTAGTCTGCACGGCGGTCAGGAGACCACATTAATTTCGATGATGCTACCCCTCCTCCATCACGGCATGTTGTTACTTGGGCTTCCATACAGTCATCCGGCATTAATGGGTACGAGTAGCGGCGGAACCCCTTATGGAGCAAGCCATTGGTCTGGTGCCGATGGCAAAAAAACGGTTACTGAAGATAGCAAACAGCTAGCTATTGCGCTTGGAGCACGACTAGCCAAAACAGCGCAACAACTTAACCGCACAGTGTAAAATTTAACGCATGAAAAAATCTTCCCTATACGCATATGGTGCAACGACTTCCTTAGTCGCAATTATTATGCTGGGCATTGTTAGTGAGATATGGTTAGCGCCCTTAAGGCCAGGCGGCTCTTGGTTAGTATTAAAAGTAGTGCCATTATTGTTTGCTTTGCGCGGCGTAATTAAGCATGACAACTACACGATGCAGTGGGCGTCAATGTTAATTTTGCTTTATTTTACTGAGGGAATCGTGCGTGCTATGTCGGACATACTCCCGCTTTCTAGCCATTTGGCGTTCTTACAAGCAATTTTATGCTTACTATTTTTCTATTGCGTACTCAGTTATCTACGGCCTTTAAAAAAAGCCGCCAAGGATGCGGCTTCAAAGAATTGCCGTAAATAAATACACCATGCAAACTTTTATCGCTCAGTGTCGCCAATTACTTGGTAACCAATTTGTGGTCACTGAAATTGGCGAGATGAAAAGTTATCTCACCGATTACCGTCAGCGCTACACGGGCGCCGCCATAGCCGTTTTAAAGCCAGCCAATACAAAAGAGGTTGCGGCTATCGTGCGTTTGTGTGCGGAACATAATATTGCCATCGTCCCGCAAGGAGGTAACACTGGACTAGTGTTAGGCAGCGTGCCAGAAAAGGCGGGCCGCGCGGTAGTTTTGTCCTTGCTGCGTCTGAATCGAATTCAAGAAATTGACACCCTCAATAACACGATTACCGTTGACACAGGATGTGTTCTGCAAGAAATCCAACGCGCAGCGGACTCCGCTGATCGCTTATTCCCGTTATCTCTCGCCTCTGAAGGTAGTTGTACTATCGGCGGCAATCTTTCTAGTAATGCCGGCGGCACATCAGTTCTGCATTATGGTAACTGTCGCGCTTTATGCCTGGGTCTTGAAGTAGTCACCCCACAAGGTGAAGTGTGGAATGGTTTGCGGGGGTTAAGAAAAGACAATACCGGTTATGACTTGCGTGATCTGTATATTGGCGCGGAAGGCACTTTGGGAATTATTACTGCGGCGGTGTTGCAATTATTTGCTAAACCAAGAAGTCGGTTAACGGCATTTGCGGCACTAAGTTCCATCGAGGCCGCGCTTGAATTGCTACATTTAGCGCGTTGTAACGGAAGAGACGCCATTCTCAGCGCGTTTGAATTGATGTCACGTTACAGTCTTAATTTAGTAAAAAAACATTTTCCGGAATTAAAACAGCCCAATCTTCCTGACTCGCCTTATTTCGTGCTGCTTGAGTTCTCCAGTCAGGAAGATGAAGCGGTTACTACTCAGGCATTAGAAAATTTAATGATACTGGCTGTGGAACGCCAGTTGGTAGGTGATGTGATAGTGGCCACCTCCCTGAACCAATCAAACACAATATGGGCCATGCGCGAATCCATTTCTGAGGCGCAAGCGATGGAGGGAAAAAATATTAAGCATGATATTTCTCTGCCAATTTCCACCATAAGTACGTTCATTCAACACACAGATGCCATGTTGCAGAGCCATTTTAAGGGTTGTCGCATGGTGACATTCGGTCATTTAGGCGATGGTAATCTGCATTACAACGTCTCAGCCCCACCGGACGCCTCTATAGATGATTTTTTCGTACACGAAAAAGCCATTAACCGAATTGTCTATGACAGCGTTGCTCAATTCCATGGATCAATAGCAGCCGAACATGGTTTAGGCATGCTGAAACGCGAAGAGATTTTACGTTACAAAAGCGCTATTGAAATAGACTTAATGCACAGCATTAAAAAAGCACTTGATCCAAATAATATTATGAATCCAGGTAAAATACTGTTGAGTTATAGGTAAAAAAATCGATTAATGCTACTTATAATCCGATCAAACCCTTTATTCCATTTTTTGCATACAGAAAAACACGATGAAAATAAGAAATGTAATCCATACCGCGGCGAGTCAATTCTTAATACACAGTTCGGTCGTTATCGCCATTACCTTAGCTCTACAACTTTCCTTAAACTCGGCGCTCGCATTTAATAGATGTAAAATCAACGACACAGTTACCTATACTGATGTCCCCTGCCCTGAAGGATCAGAAGGCACTACGTTTACCCAACAAATTATGCCTCCCGACGACCCTGAATCCGCAAAGCAGCGCCATCTTTCCAATCAAAAGGAACTGCGCAAATTGAATCGAGCCAAAACAGTGGAAGATAACCAGCATAAACGGGAGATGAAAACGTTAGCGCATCACATCAAAAAAGATAACAATAAACAATTTAAATGCTCTGACTTGACGTTACAAAAAAAATTGGCGGTTCAGCATTACGCCGAAGTTCAGCTCAAAGGGAATAACATCAAGACCGAAAAGGCACGACTTCGCGCCAAGCGAGCAGAAAATAAATATGTGCATTATTGCAAGTCTTAACGATGTGACCAAGTAATAGGTCAAGATACTGTTACCAGCTTAAACTAATAATTTCGTCTCGTCAGATAAACCAAAAGTTCATCAGCTCCTTGTGCAAAGAATATTTGACTGGTGAACTGTTGGCCCGGCTTACCAATTTATGTGTATTGAGAATGGTGTCCGAAGCTGTCCATTGAGAACAAATTGAAACTGCTTTGTCCGTATCCTAACTACGCTAAAATCGGACGATTTGCGCATCGCCCCATCAGTGCGCCATCTCAGTGTGTATTGGTTTTATTTTTACCGCCCAGAGCATCCCTGCTAAAAGCAATCCGACACCCAAAAATGTCATCGGCTCCGGCCATTGACCACGCAATAAGTACGCATAAGCCAGAGCTGCCAGCGTCTCAAAAACAATAAGTTGACCGACCATGGCAGTAGAAAGTCGTTGGCTGGCCTCATTCCAGCATAATGTTCCCAGCCATGAAGCAAAAAAGGCAATTGCCAACATTAAACTTATGAAATGAACGGGACGTGGTCCGAACGGCATTGGAAAGGAATCATTCGTAGCTGCTGACCACCCCCAAAAAAGCAAATACCCCACTAATGCCAAGGGTAACGTTGCCAATCCCTGCGCGGTAGCCCAGGCACGAGGACTGCGTCCCGAATGTTCACGAAGCCAATTAGAGTTTCGCATTGGATACCACGTCCAACAAATTAGCGCCGCGACAGCTAACGCAACGCCTAGCGTATAACGAACATAATCACTGCTAGAATTTTTTGACAGCTCCATCAATTCCACTTGATTTACGCAAAAAAGACCGGCCAGCATCACTCCCATAGCGGGGATTAATTTTAACCAGGGCAAGCGACCGTCACGCTCATGGTTCAAGTAATTGGCGCAGATAGGAATAATGACCGGCAACGTGCCCATAATCATCGATGGCAATGGCGCGCCTGCACGTTGAATTGCGCTGGAAAGAAGCATGTAATAAAGCAGATTACCTATAGCTGCCAACTTTAATGCTTCCAGCCAGTCTGAGCGACTCAACCGGCTCAACTCAGCGCGGTCGAGCCATCCCAGTGGCAATGCAATCAGACCAAAGGCCAGATAACGACTAAAAGATTGAAGTATCCCGGGGTATTCCGGTATTAGTAACGGCCCCACAAAAACAAGGCCCCACATCATTCCCGCCGCTAACGCAAATGCAACACCGATCATCATAAATTTTTCTCCATCGTCAGGAAAGGAAGTGTGTGGAAATGCCGCGTTTTAATTGTATAGACTGACTAATTTAGTTATGAAGCTAATGGACTTAAACATCATGTGCCCAAAGTCAACTCTGAATGCTACTCTCCGTGCGATTTTTGCGTTGACTCACCATGGCAATCGCGCTTAAAAAATTTATCAATATCTCGTTGCACTCTAGACCAATCACAAGCCGCCGACACGTCATTCCCAAGTGTTTTTGTGGGGAATCCAATAGCGTAAATTTTATGGCCTTAGCCATCACCTGAATAATGATCGCTAACGCCTCAAAAGTACGCTACCAGACTCCCACCACACCCTGCCCTCGAGTGCTTAAGTCGGAGCAGTGATAGTATCGGCGCTTTGTGGATAAGGAAAAATGTTAACAAATTATCTAAGCACGCTTGCCTGGTTGACTCACTCGTTGTAATTGTACCAGGGCAATCGTGCTGAGATAATTTGAAAAATTTTTAAAAATGGTGTAAATATCGATTTCAAGAGGAGCCATTTGGTGCAGAGGTTCAGACGATAAGGTTCGCTTAACTCTCCCGTCGAACGTTGTAGTCTGAGTTTACAAATCCTTTATGGAAAATTTGAAATTGACTATTTTTTCCAAATACAGGGGCAGCCGTGTAAAAGTTTTGAACACAAATTTCTGGCGTCTCAAAAAATTTGCTATCTTTAGAAAATTAAAACGGGCTAAACCAGGCTCATCTGTACATTTTCTAACCAATCATAGATATCACCACCAAAAACGTAAAGAATGTGGACATTCTAATCGTACAATAGCACACATCCCTCAGCGCAAATTGAAACCGAAGGCACAAGAAATGCTGCGTAACGCGTCGCCGTTGTGCTTTCCCATTAGCATTGTCGCCTTTCATGGTCCGATTAACGTAACTAACCCCTACCTTAATGCCATGCCATCATCTTAAAATTTTCTTCTCTTTTTTAAGAGTCTAACTTTACCCTTCGAACAAATTTGGTAGTAACTTCATAAGATATTTCATCCCGTCCGGGGTAATTTTTGTATCAAAATAAGCTATAGATCGAAGATTCGTTAATTTCTCCAAATAGGGTAGTACTTCGTCTGTAACATCGGTTCCGTATATTAAAAGTTTGCGAAGGCTAGTCAATTCCTGGAGGTGTTTCATCCCGGCAGCAGTAACATCGCAGGCTGCTATATCGAGATTACGAAGATTGGCTAACTTTCTCAGATGCCACAACCCGGTGTCCATATCTTTTCGCCCACTTAAATCAAGATCTGTAAGGTGAGTTAACTCTTCCAAATGTTGCAATCCAGCACCGGTAACATCGGTTCCAAATAACCAAAGGGCTTCAAGACTTGTTAATTTTTTCAGGTAGGGCAAGCCGGTGTCCGAAATATCTGAATCCGCCAAATAAAGTGATCGAAGATTGGTTAAATTTTCTAAATGTGATAGGTCACTATCCGTTACTCCAGATTCACCTAAATTCAGTTCGTGCAGATTGGATAACTCACCAATTATCGGCATTTCTTTACTGATAGAACCATGACGACCTAGAGAAAGACAAATAACTTTTTGCAAAGTCACCATAACTGTTGGTGTCAATTCATAGATTTCTATCTGCTGTGTACAATTTTGGATCACTCCGTCGACTACCTTATTAAACTCTCGGCTTGCCTGGCTCCACCGCAGAATATCCCGAATCGTCAGAAATTTGCCGATTTCGCATTTAATCTCAGGCAAGGTACCCAACAAAACTGGCTCCGATAACTTTGAAGCGACGTGTACCACTTCTTTTTTCTGTGCGCGGGCTGCCATTCCGTTTTCCTCAATACCTTTATTGCCATCGGATAAATATTCACTATGTTTGCTGTTGTCTACCGGTTCCAGCCAGTTAAATTTGTTCAGGTAGGAGAATGCAAGAATGACTTGTTCAGCATCGTACTCGGTTATCGAAGCGGTTCGAATTAATCTCTCAATAGCAGGACGGACATATTGTAGATTAACCGCGCTTTCATATATCTTATCAAGCGCTCTGTTCAGTACAGTTAATCTAGAAGAAAAATTTTTTAGTAATTCTTCAATGAAGCCTATCTGACAATACGCTTCGTCTCTATTTTCTCCTTGCAAATTGTTGATTGTATAAAGTGTATCTACAATAATACTAGTGACCACGCCTGAGGCAAAGCTCCTGGTTTTGAGCATCATCTCAAGCACTTCGTCCTCTACTTCATAACATGCTCGGAAAAGTACAGAATGCAAGGTCTTTTGAGAGAAAAATTGAGAATCAAGTTTTGCTTCCAAAGCGCTGATGTCACCCTCCTGCAACAAAAAATGCAATGTTTGATCTTCAATTTGTTCTATGTGGAAGAACGAGGATACTCTGACATTCTGAGGAAAGTGGATCATATTTATTAGCTTTCAAGTGATTATTTTCGAGTTTTTTTAAGAATTTGTAATTGGCAGGACCGCAGTGAACTGGCGCTCTAAATTTTACAAGCCAGATGGTTAACGAACTTAACAAATCTTCTAAGTAGAGACCTCTGCGCAACTGTAGCGAGCGAGCCAGAGACAAGGCGCACGGGGCGCAGCAACCGGAATGTACTTAAGTACATGAGTATTGCGAGCACCGCGCAACGCCGTATTTGGATGTAACTTAGTCAGCTTGTCTGTCAGATCAAGTCTTGGCTAGGACAGGTAACCGAAGTATGTGGGTTCGCTATATGGCACAGCCATTACTCAGTACGAAACGATGTCAGAATTATTAACTATATTTTTAGTAGGAATAATTGTGGATAACCCTAATGCAAATGACCTATAGGATGGACGGAGGGAGGGAGAATCCATAGAAGGCAACGGGTGCCGGGCTTCTATTGGCTGATTTGTAGTAGTGTCATTACCTCACTTCGCTTCCCAAAGTACGAGGGCGTTACACAGTTAATACGTCATCGATGGAGGAGCATTAGTAAGTGCGATCTGTTACAGTTTAAAACGCTGGCCAGCGATTGTGCGCTTCGCAACTACGTGGCATCTGCCAATTGATAACAACCCGATTGAAAATGCCACCCATCCGATTGCATTAGTCAAAAAGAACGAGCTATTCGCTGGCTCAGAACGGGCCAGCATGCGCGCAGCTTCCATTCAAACTTTGCTGGCATGCGCCAAAGCCAACCATATTGGGTCCTTCGCCTGGCTAAAAGATACACTTGAAAAACTTCCCCCCACCTTAAATAGCCAAATCGACGATTTATTACCGCTAAGCCGCCCTTAACAGCTCGTTCTTCTTTCGTACAGGTGGAACCGCCGGTCGCTTACTGTCCAGGCCGCAGTTCCTGTCATCCTTACCTCATTTATTGGCTGAAAAATTTAACAATGATTGTTAGCATTATTCGGTTATAACCACCCCGTCGGTCTTATCCCTGCGTTCATTATCTTTTCAATATCCTGTTGTGTGTTGGCATGATCGAACATCAAGCCTGCCAAAACAGCGGTGCAACTGAAAGCGTCACTTCCATTCTCATTTTTACCCCCCAGTAATCGTTTCATCCAATCGGTAAAATTAGTCCGTTGAATACGGTCACTCGTGCCATACACGCTTGGATCCAGCTGATGCGCCTTAATCATTAACCCTGCCGCGTATTCCCTTATTGCTTCGGGTGAATTGTCTTCCGAGCCAAAAAAGTAAGCCGAAGACAACTTGGTCACTACGGCTGCGAGACTAAACAGTCCCCTTGCTTTTTCAGCGTCTGTTGCGTTAGATAGACTTAATGCAGTGATAATGGCCTTACCATGCTCCTCGGAAATAGATCTGGCCTCTGCATTTACTTGATCGTTGATAGGAAGGGAAAGTTCTTTTGACAGTAAAGGTCTGAATATTTTCTTTAAGGTGTCTTGATCTGCCTTACCGGTTAAAACATACTTATCTGGCTTCCCCGCACCCCGGACATATAAGGTTGTCACTTTAAAAGCATCTTCAATTAATGGTAGGTAATTCTTGGATAAAAGCCCTGGATCGTTGCCTTCGTTAATATAATCAAAACTAAATACTTTTAATACATTGACTAGCTTGTGTTGGTTTAAATGAAATTGATAAGCAGAGTTAAAAAGACTAAATATGCTGAATGTCTCTGTTAAGTTTTGATCCCGGAGAATTTCACCATTCTTCAAACTGTAGACGATGTCCCAGTCAACATCGCTGGCTGATGCCAACATTTTTTGCATTTGCTTTTCGTCTAGTAGAAGGTGGTAGCTATCATCGCCGTTTTTCTTAAAGAAAACAAAGGCGAGACCTTTGTCATTTTTTTCTCTGATATCGCCACCGTTCATTTCCATATCTCGTTTGCCGTTACTCAGTTCAGGAAGATCCAGGTATATTTCATACAGTGCAATTGCCTGTTTTTTCATGTCATCGTCACAATTGTCTTGAGTGCATAACATGACTAGCTGAACAAGAAAGTTATTATTCTCTAATAAAAAATTCGTCAAAAGTTCAGTCGGAACTTTCTTTATATAGTTTAACAATAATTGCAGCTCCTGCTGGCCCGTCACTCTTAATGCAGACTTTTCTGCATGGATGATTTTACGGAAAAGAATTAATTGGATATGATGTTGGATCTCTTCATCATTAACATAAAGGGGATTTTTCATCCATATGTCTAGCAACGCCTCGTTGACGCTGGAAGTGTCTACACGTTGAGCCTTAAATGACTTGATGAGTTGATGCATGAGATTCAGCTTATGCCCCGCGTACACATCATCGATGCTATCAATTGCCTTTAATATGCTACCGGACGGGTTATTCAGGTGATTTAGTTCCATATCTAATCGTGCTAGGTTCCAACGTGGTAATTTCAGGGTAAATGGTTCAGTGCCATTAAATTTGGCGCCACTAAAATTTGCTGCGCATATGTCAACATTTCTCATGTTTGCTCCGCGCAAGTCTGCCCCGGAAAAAGAGGATGCAGCTAAGCAAGCATTTTCTAAATTGGCATTTTCCAGGTTCGCTTTAGATAGATCTGTATTTACAAGTTGTTGGTTATTTAACTTCAGCTTACAAGAAATCACTAAATCACGCATACTAAGGAGCTCGATCTCCTTGAGCGGACCGCGGCCGTTCATGTACATGGGAGGGTTCTCGTGCAAAAAATATCTGCCATTATTACTCCCAAGATGATAAAAGATACCCGAAACAGAGAAGGGCTCGTGCAAGTGCCCCATCATCCCTCCCATCCCGTTTATTATTGATAAAAAATTGTCTTCCCCGTTCTTAGGCATCAATCGTTCAAGTCTTCGTAAATCTTGTATTGAAAATTGTTGTAACGACTCGACAGCTTGAGGGCTGATAAGCATTTTGTTAATCACATCAGTTTTTATTCTCTTTTTTTCCTCTACTCGACCTTCCAACTTCTTATACAATTCGTTGACTCCCTCTGGTAGAGAGTTAGACGAAGAACCTATAGCCCAGGCAAGCCCTTTTTCAAAATCTGCTACAACGGCTTCTCTAGTTCGATGAGTATTAATCGATTCGCCGGATTCAATGTCATCTACAACTAAGTACTTGTCGCTATTTACTCTTATTCTAAATTTGCCTACAGCAACCACTTCCTCTTCACTCTGGTTAAACAATACTTCTCCGATAACAATAGTCGCATCATTCCATTTTTCTGTCTTATTGATAAATTGATAGACTTCATTTATTGCCAGGGACAGTCCCAGAACAGGAGAAAATAACCAAGCAAGTGTGGTACCTAATGTTTGGTGATAATCAGCAACGGCATCAAAAACATTTGACGTTTCCTTATGAGCTCCTTCATTCTTTAAAAACCTTCCCATCGTGTCTAACGATGTAAATGAGGATAACTGGGGGGGGCGGTTACAGTCCATATCATTTCTTTCACTAATTTGCCAGTTTGCTACAGTTCGTATTGATAACGTCTGATGGAAGAGGTATACACTCATCTCCATTAGACACTACCGGGTTTTCTTGCCAAGAAGATCCAAATTTATTTTGAAGTTAATTTTTTTATGACGAAAAAAACTAACTTGCTCAACTCCGAAGCTTGCTGCGACCAAGCCTCCTCTCTAGTTATCATTCTATGCATTAGGTAAACGTTGTGCTATAAGTAGTTTCCACTACATACTGGTCATAATAAAGCTGCCATTCTTTGTTGAGCTTTGCAAAATTCAGAGCACGTTGAATTTGCCAAGGGCTGATTTCGCCAAAATGTAAGTGAAGAGAAAGCTTAGATGTAGCGTCCAAAGCAGGAAAATCATGCGCATTTTTGTAGCTACGAAGATGATTGTCTAGGAAAGCGTCGTGTTTTAGCTGCGCGCCCTTTTCGCCCGGCTGCCGATGTTGACCAAAATCGGCGTCCCAATTTATTTTAGGTAGTAAGTTCCAGTCATCTTGATTGAGGCATGCTAGGAGGACTTATAAGCTGGGGCCCGCTTATTTCTTGCAGGCAATGTTTCCAAAACGGCGTAAATACTTTGAAATATTCTCCCGATTTATTTTTTACTTCCCAGGGTTCGTTCAGTAGAGTGCCATTACTGCTCGTAACAGTGACGCCCTCATTTCTGAGCATCCCCTTGATAGATTTATCTCGTGCAATCGCAGCCGGCTCATAGCAGCGATTCCAATATACCCCATCAATGTGATACTCACTCCCTAATTGCGCAAGTAGTTCCTAGGGATTTCCAGGGCGAAGCAGTAAATGCAAACCATACTCCAACAGCTTTTTTCTAACACAGTCAAACTATGATAAATCCACCATTTTTGAGCACCTATTACCGGCAAGATTTGTTCGTTATAAATATAAAGTGGAATAATGGTTTGATGCCGTATCCAATCAGATACTAAAGCGGGATTATCAGGACAATGTAAATCTTATCGAAACCCTACTAAAGCGATAGACATAATCATTCTTCCTTAGAAGACAGTAAGAAAGCGACGCAGCGTGTTTAACGAAAGGACGATTCATTTTACGCATGGTATTGCAGTAATGATTGATGCGAGCGGCCTAATTGGTCGTAGGCTGCTTTGTCAACTATAAGAAATACCTCCTATTTAAAACCCATTGATTGCATTAGCCACGAACTTATTAAAATTGATTTATTGGGCATGCACAGCTTCGTCAATTCAGGAAACTGGGATAACTATGCCTTTTTGCCTGAAGTACGTTTAAACATTGCTGCTTTACCCCTGGAACAAATTTGGTAGTAATTTCATCAGACATTTCATCTCGTCCTCGGTAATGTTTGTGTCCTGCCACTCTATAGATCGAAGATTTGTTAATTTCCCCAGATACTGTAGCCCTTCGTCTGTAACCAAGTTTGAGTAAATTAAAAGTTCGCGCAGGCTAATTAATTCCTTGAGGTTTTTCATCCCAGCATCAGTAACATCGGAGGCTGCTATATCGAGTTTACGAAGATTAGTTAACTTTCTCAGATGCCACAATCCGGTGTCCATATTTTTTTGTCCACCAATATCAAGTTCTGTAAGTTGAGTTAACTCTTCCAAATGTTGCAAGCCAGAGCCGGTAACACGTGTTCCAAATAACTCAAGGGTTTCAAGACTGGTTAATTTTTTCAGATAGGGCATCTCAGTGTCCGAAATTGCTAATTCCGCCAAATAAAGTTTTCGAAGATTGGTTAAATTTTCCACATAGGATAGCCCTTCATCTGTTACGCGGGATTGACATATATTCAGTTTGCGTAGATTGGCTAACTGACCAATTAGTGGCATATCTTCATTATCAACACAATGATAACGTAGAAAAAGACAAATAATTTTCCGCAAGGTCACCATAACTGCTGGTGTCAATTCGTCAATTTCTATCTCCTTTTTATAATTTTGGATAACTCCGTCGATCACCTTATTAAACTCCTGACTAGCCTGGCCCCACCGAAGAATATCCCGAATCGCCAGAAATCGCCCGATTTCGCGTTTGATCTCAGGCAAGGTATTCAACAGGAATGATTCTGTTAACTCTGAATCGACGTATACCTCTTCTAACTTCTGCACGTTGGCCGTCATTCCGTTTTCATCAAACCCTTTTTTGCCATGTGATAAATATTCACTATGTTTGCTGTTGTCTACCGGTTCTAGCCAGTTGAATTTGTTCAGGTAGGAGAATGCAAGAATGACTTGTTCAGCATCGTACTCGGGTAACGAAGCGGCTCGAATCAGCTCCTCCATAACAGGACGGACATAGTGTAGATTAATCGCGCTTTCATATATCTTATCAAGCGCGCTGTTCAGTACAGTTAATTTAGAAGAAGAATTTTTTAGTAATTTTTTAATGAAGCCTGTCTGACCATACGCTTCGTCTTCATTTTCTCCTTGCAAATTGTTGATTGTATTAAGTGTATCTACAATAATATTAGTGACCACGCCTGAGGCAAAGCTCCTGGTTTTGAGTATCATCTTAAACACTTCGTCCTGTACATGAGAACATGCTTGATAAAGTAAAGAATGCAAGGTCTTTTGAGAGAAAAATTGAGAATCAAGTTTTGCTTCCAAAGCGCTGAAATCACGCTTCTTCAACAACAAATGCAATGTTTGATTTTCAATTTGCTCTATGTGGAAGAACGAGGATACTCTGACATTCTGAGGCAAGTGGATCATCTTTATGGACTTTCAAGCGATTATTTTCGAGTTTTTTAAGAATTAGTAAATGGCAGGGCCGCAGTAAAACTTGCGCTCTGAATTTTACAAGTCAGATTGTAAACGAACTTGACAAATCTTCTAAGGAGCGGGTAACAGAAGAATGGAGGTCGGCTATGGCACAGCCATTACTCGGCTCGAAACGCTATCCGAATTATTAACTATATTTTTAGCAGGAGTAATTGTGGATAACCCTAATGCAAAAGGCCTATAGAGTAGACAGAGGGAAAATCCAGAGGAGACAACGTGTTCCGGTCTGGTATTGGCTTATCGAAAACCGACTTGCGGTCTTCTCATCTATGCATGATCGCAAGATCTAAATTTATATCAATGGGAACAGTTGATGCCAATTGTTTTGGCAATATTCTGACACCCAACTTAACCGCCCTATCTCTTATCGACGAGTTAGCATAATAGCTGGTGACCAAAATGGTGTTTTTTATCCCACTTTCTTCAATTATCTGCAATCCATTTTTATTCTGACGCAATAATTCATAATCGCTTAAAAACACCACCTGCACTTTGTCTTTTGAATTTAGTCCGCTGAAGAAATTCAGCGCGTCTTGCCCCTGCTTGAAGTGACTTACGGTCAAGGTGGAATAGGATTTCAAAAATTGAACAAAGCGCGTATCCCAAGCGCCGTGAATCGATTCCTCATCATCCAAGATAACGACAATACTGTAAGGCTGCAGAGAAATGGTCTGAGCAATCCATGACGCTGCAGCGGTCCGTAGAAAAGTTATTTCAATAGTTGTTCCTTCACCCGGGATGGAATTTACTGTCATCTCACCCTGGTTGTAGTCCAATGTATCCCAAACTTGTTGCAAACCTAAACCATGTCCATTTTCTTTGCCTTCCGTAAAACTTTTCCGATTCAACATTTTTTCTATCATGCCAGTAGACATACCCTTACCATTATCCAGTACGCCAACTGCGATTGATTCCGCGTCTGCAACTAATTTAATTGTGATGAGACCGTTACTTCTATTCTCCAATGCATCGGCCGCATTATTGATGAGGTTGGACATAGATCGTCTAAACTGGCTAGGCTGCATTTGAGCAAACGCGAACCGCGCATCGTTATTCATTTCTATTTCAAACTTAACCGCACGATTAATATATTGCGCTTTTTTTTCACTCAATAATTGAACAATCAGATCAGAAATTAACACCGGTTGGCGTGGTTCAATACCGCAGGCTGTTCCTTGGTCTTCGTTTCTGTAAGTGCTTAATAAATTATTTGCAATATCTAAAATGCTTTCAGTGGCTCTTTTTATCACTGAACGCTTACTTTCACCTAGCTCATCACAAAACTGCATCATCATATTGAGGGCGGATAGGGGAGAGCTGATATCGTGTGCAACAGTGTGGGCCAGTTTGATAAGCTTTTCTTTTTCTTTAAGAATGGTTTGGTGGCGGTGACGTTCATCTTCTAATCGAAGACGCTCTGCTTCTTTTTGATCGGTGATGTCTACAGAGATACACAGAACACCAATTATGTCTCCTCTTTTATTGTACAAAGGTTTCTTTTCTGTTCTCGCAATAACAGTTAATCCACGAGGATTTTTCACGACTAGATTATCTTCTGTCGCGATTGAATTTCCGGTGCTTGTAACATATTTATCGTCTTGTAGATATTTGGTTACCATTTTAGGATCAGCTCCCCATGATAGGTCATGGTCTGTTTTTCCTATCACACTGTCGATGTCGTCCATTAAAGCAACTCGCAAAAAATCTTGATTACATCCGAGGTAAACAGAATCAAGATTTTTCCAATAAACATACCCCGGAGTAGAGCTGAGAATAAGACTCTGGTCTATTTCTGAGTTTCTAAAATCTACTTCCTCCGTAATGTCTACAGCAATTCCAAGCACTCCAATCACGTTACCTTCTTTGTCCAAAAAAGGCTTTTTTCTGTTCTTAGAATAACTTCAAGTCCCTTTGAATTTTTTATACCTGTACGATCTTCCACAATTAACTGCTTACCCGTTTTTATAACGTATTGATCATCTTTAATATACTTACCCGCTATCGCTGAATCAACTAATTCGTAATCCGTTTTACCTATTATTTCATCCTTATTCTCAAAACCAGTCAGTGTTGCAAGATTTTGATTACAACCCAAATAAACAGAATTCAGATTTTTCCAGTATACGTTACCGGGGACAAGTTCCAGAATAGATGCCAAATCCATATCGGATAATGCAAATTCTGCTTTATTATTGTTTAACATTGTTAATTCCGATTAAAAGTGCGCAAGGATAAATTTTCTATGAGTTGTCGGAATAGTCATCATAAGGAGTATAGGTATCTTACTAATTAAAACAGAATTTTCTGCTAAATAAATGGTGCTATTGACGCACTCACATAGATCGGAATAATCGATGCCATCTGCTTGGGTAATACCTTAATTTTTAAACGATCAATTTCTTCTCTAATTTTGGAATTGGAATAATAGCTGGTTACTAACTGGGCATATTTTATTGCACTTGCTTCTATGATTTGGATGCCGTTCTTATCTTGACGAAGCAATTCATAATCACTTAAAAATACCACGCGATTTTTTTCCTCTTGACTAAGGCTCACCAAAAAATCCAGTGCGCCCTGCCCTTGGGTAAAGTGAAGCACGCGTAAGGTAGTATGTAGTTTTAAGAACGGAGAAAAACGTAAATTCCACGCACCATGAATGGACTCTTCGTCATCCAAAATGACAATAATACTGGTTGGGGTAAGATGAATTGCCTGAGCAATCCAGGTAGCTGCCGCTATTCGGGGAAAGGTTAGTTTGATTATTGTACCTTCGCCCACAATAGAGCTTACTGACATTTCACCTTGGTTATAGTCCAAGGTGTCCCAGACTTGTTGCAAACCTAAACCATGCCCATTTTTTTTATCCTCAGTAAAACTTTGGCGATTAAGCATTTTTTCTATGTTATTAGACGACATACCTTTACCATTATCTTGAAGTCTAACAATAATGGATTGATCGTCTGCCGCTAACTTAATCGTAATAATACCGTTTGTCTTACTGTCAAGCGCATCGACAGCGTTATTTATCAAATTCGATATAGAGCGTTTAAATTGACTCGGCTGCATTTGAGCAAATGCAAACTGCGCATCCTTAGCAATATCTGTTTCAAATCTGACTGCGCGGTTGCTAAATTGCGCTTTTTTCTCGCTTAATAATTGAACGATCAAATCAGAAATTAGCACGGGTTGGCGTTGTTCAATACCCGAGGTTCTTCCTTGCTCTTCGTTTCTGTAAGTACTTAATAAGTTATTTGCAATATCTAAAATGCTTTCAGTCGCTCTTTTGATCACGGAACGCTTACTTTCATCTAACTCATCACAAAACTGCATCATCATATTGAGGGCAGATAAGGGAGAACTGATATCGTGTGCAATAGTGTGAGCCAGTTTGATGAGCTTATCTTTTTCTTGTAATAAGGCCACCTGCTGACGTTCGTTTTCCAATTTTAATAATTCCGCTTCTTTTTGTGCTGTAATTTCTATGGATGTACCGACAATCCCAAGAATATTGCCTTTATCATCATAAAGTGGCGCTTTTATCGAAGAAAAACATTTGCGCTCTTTGGTCGTAACGTCTTCAATCCACTCTTCTTGAGACAAAATTTTCTTTCTACTTATTACTTCCGTATTGTGCCTAAGAATGTGTTCTGCTATTTCTGGTTTATAAAACGAATAGGGCTTCTTACCGATAATTTCACGTGTAGTCCCCATAGCTTTCAAACATAATTCATTAATACCTAGCACAACTCCATCTGGGCTCATCCAATAAAAAGGCGTAGGCAAAATGGATTCTACAGTTTGAAGCGCCTTGAATATGTCGCGCGCATTATTGCTAACGTCGTTTTTCATATCTTCCATTTTTTGTTCGTCCACTTTTGATTTTTGAAATACTTAGAGGATATTTTCAGCTCGAGCTAGGTATCTAAACTCCGCCATCGATGATGCTCCTTAAGCAATTTGCTTTGTCCCAAAGCTACTTATGTACAAAGTCTATCTTCGGAAATCTTTTTCCGATTCCTGTTACAATTGAGATAACATTTCGTGGTAAGCAGCACTCAACTTATTTATGCGCAATTAATTTAGCATTAAAACTTTTTATTTCATAAATTATGTCCATCTCAGCAAATACCTTTAACAGAACAATAGACAAATTTGAAGCTTCAGCGCTAATAACAACTATCAAAGACTATAAATGGTCGCCGGCAGATATATTCTTAAGTGTCATCACTTTAGGTAGCTATGCAGCAATACGTGTTATTTATCAGTCCACTTATAATGAAGATAAAAAGGTCGAGCAATACTTTCGAGGCAACATAGCATTATTTGACGCCTATCAAAATAGACTGACTAAGACAGTTGAGGGTAAAAAACAACTTTCAGTAATTCTAGACGGCTATCCGCTTGTTTTGCAAGAAACGGGAACGACGGAACACCCGACCCTGACTTATGTATATCAAGGTAAATCATCCTGCACCGGCGACAAGGGTATTTACACCACATTGGACGCATGGATACTAACCGAATTTGCTAAATTGGCAAGTGATGATTGCCTTTTTGAACTCTATAAGCAAAAGGGAGGTCTGCACGTCGATGGAAGAGCGAATTATTCTCCGGAAAAATTCAAAACAATACGGGCCAATTTTGAGAATGTAGATTTCGAAAAGCTAACGCTTGTTGGGCTTAGATTGGAAAATATAAAATTATACGAAGCTAATTTTCAGAATGCGAAGCTAAAAAAGTTTTATTTCATGAAACCCACAATCGAAATGTGTAATTTCAAAAACGCCGATCTGGAAGGTCTTATTTTCAATAAGGGAACCATCGACGGAACTTCATTTTTAGGGACCGATTCAACGATTAACCGTACTATCTTTTCTCATGTAAAAATTGATACTAATGCACCATTTTCTCCGACTGCTTTTCCTACAAACACCAATTTTGACAACCCGCTTTTCTTTTTCGGGTCAACCAGATATCGTTCACCCAGTGCCAAAGCACCTACTGAGCAGAGTACATCTCACCGTACCGAGCATGGCCAAAAATTTCCTAATGTGCAGGCTGAAGTACAGATTAAACAGTGTTGCATAGTACTTGGCATTGAGAAAAAAGAAGGAATTGAATTAACACAAAGGGAAGTGAAAGAGGCCTTCAATCGTGAAATTCTGCAACTTCATCCGGACAAAAATAAACAACAAAAGGGCGAAACAAAGGTTGAGTACGATAGTAGAGTTACTGTGCCATGCACAGACCTTATCGCAGCGAAGGAGCAATTAGAGAAAATATATAACTGGAGTTAACCTAAAAGTTTCTGTGGCTATCAATGAGAATTATGTTTGCTTAAGGCTAACGCCACCCCCTGCCTTATGGGGCGCCTCGTTGATGTTTGCTGGCTATTTGTAGTTTAAATGTGCTGGCGCGGTCAACTGAAATAGCAATAGGTAGTGCACCTGCGCACTGGGCGATCTTGTCTACCAGTGCTGCAGTCCCTAAAGGGCGCATACGGCCATCTGCTTTGGGTATATACCGTCGGTGCGTGTGCAGTGCTCTATAGGCTTGTCGCTGAGAAAGCGTTCATACAGGTTCTTTAGATTGACTTCCCAGTTTGCTTCATAAGCCTTCCACGTTGCTCCATCGACTCCCGGTGCCGCTTCTCGTTTAAGCCAGAAATAAGCGGTTTCGAGCAGTTCAATGTCGATGCGACGGAAAGTGTGGTGAACTTCTCCTCTTTCCTTTGCCTTGCGGCTTGCCGCATACAGTCCAGCTTCTTGGATAAGCTTATCCGGCTCTGAGTCCGGCACATGGGACACTGTCCTGTGCTCCCATTGACCCCTTCCCTTGGCTCCACTAACTCCGCGCTCATTCGTATAAGTCTGTTCAGCAGCTTCTCAGCTACTATGGGAGAGTCCGACCTCTCCAGTCCGTTTATCCTCGCTTCGGCTCCTCACCTTCCCGATGCGGGCCGCTGAGCGTTTCCGGCAGCGGTCGGGCTGGCGATCCCCTGGTTGCCGTGTAAGGAAGGAGCGTACGTGCATGCCAGGTTCTCTGACCTGGCCGGGTTGGTGCGACGCTCGCGATTGCGCTTCGCACCAAGTAGCATTCCATGTTTGTGACCACGACTGCGCCCAAATCCTATAAATTTCACGACTCAATGACCGGCCTGCACGCACCCCTGTCAACGCTTCGTACTGCATCTCGCGATGCTCCACGCATGCATGACTGGGGGACAATATGATTCGCAACACCTTTACTGTCAGGGACTTGCACCCTTTACCCCTTACCGGTCTTCCGACGCATCACAAAATTATTTACACCCTCACAACTTAGACTATAAATATATATCTAAAAATTTTTGGACCCCTTCTGCATTTTTTACCGGTTTTACTAGACGCAAATTGGCCAAACTATTTGGGTCCTTGGGACCAGTAGGCGTTTTATAACTAGAATGGCCCACAATTAAACAGGCAATATCTGTACGCCCGAGGCAAATGGCATAATAGAGCGGAGAGTGATTGGATGCGTCTACTAGGTTCACATTTAGATGAGGTGAACGCGTCAGTTCCATAACAACTGATACATGCTCCTTCTCAGCAGCAATATGTAAGAGCGTACATTTCTGATCATTTTGTGCATTAATGTTGGCTCCTTTACTTAACAACAGTTTGACAAGTTTTACTTGACCATTGAATACCGCCATAT
>JAJNBE010000101.1 GCA_021155915.1 Solimicrobium sp.
TTGCTCCTCCTTGCAACATACAGGTTGCCGCGTCGTCGCGCCTTACCAGGAAGCCGAAAAAACGCACACTTGAGCCTGTCCAACAGAGGAATCTAGGTTTAAATACGGTACAGATTTTTCTCTGTCGGGACGCCGGTGAATTACTGGAGCGTGACGCGATGCCCTTTCTCGCTGGCACTGATGCTCTACTATGATAAAGTTCTGTGGATACCAGCTAATATAGCTACCACGCGCAAATTAATTGGGCGTTACATCGGTGTCTACGAATATCCAGACGGTTACTTTGAACTGCGTGCAGATGGCGTTGCCCTGCCCTACTCTCCTATGACAGGTGGTCCGAGGTGAATCGCGGGCCGCTGACCGTTTCCGGCAGCGGTCGGACTGGAGATCTACCGGTTCCCGTGTAAGGAGCGTACGTACATGCCAGGTTATCTGACCTCGTCGGGTGGGTGCGACGCTCGCGATTGCGCTTCGCACCATTTAGCATTCCATGTTTGTGACCACGTCTGCACCCAAATCGTATAAATTTCGCCGCTCAATGGCCAGCCTGCACGCACCCCTGTCAACACTTCGTGCTGCACCTCACGATGCTCCACGCATGACTCGGAGACAATATAATTCGCTACACCTTTACTGTCAGGGACTTTCACCCTTTATCCCTTACCGGTCTCCCGACGCACCATAAAATTATTTACACCCTCCCGAGCGTTGAAAACTCTGCCGTCATATTTGCCGTCAACATTGGATATTTTTAATATTTCCGGGTGTCGCGCCGTGAGGGTGCTTCCCACTTTACCAGAAGAGATAAGCAAATTTTATAGAAGAAATTCTTTATTTCCCCCCTAAATTGACTTTTATAAATTTGTTGGGATGCTGTAGTTTACGTAAACTGCCTCAAAGTCTTCCAGAGGGTTTAAAGCATCTGAATCTGACAAGATGTTTGGCACTCCACAAATTGCCCAATTCGCTGCCAACAGATTTAGAAATAATAGGTCCCTTGACAGCCTATGCTTATGAAACGAGTATAAAAGCTGACATGAAAGTGAGGAGGAACTTAAATAGAGAGAATCTTCTGCGTAAAAATCTTATAAATTCTACTCTGGCTTCTCAAGAACCAGCGCAATTATCTGAGGGTTTTAGTTACACATCAATCTGAGCAGTTTCCCACTTTTGCCAAGAAGATTGCCATAAAATAGAATTTCCGCTGGATTGGTGTTAAGGCTAAATAGTAAAGTCCGCTTACAGCCAAATAGAAATGTCCTTTTTGAATTACTGTTGAGCAGGTCAAAAAATTGAAATAGGAGGCTTATTTACGGCGACGTGCATGGTCAGTGAATAGACCCTAAACGTACGGCGCGGTGGGTAAGTCGGTTAAGAAGGCGCAGTGGTTGCACACAATAAAGCTGTTGGATGTTGAAATTGAGCTTTGGGTTGTATTTGGGCTAAAGCGGAATCGGAGGCAACTTTTTTCCATGGATGATTGAGTGAGGGCGGGGCTGATGGTGCGTACTTGAAGCGCTTTGTCCACCCGGTGATTAACCTCTTTACCATCAGCAGCAGCGTGCTATTTAGCAGCCGGACGCTTTAACCGCTCAAAAATCAGTGAACGGCCTTGCCAACGTAACTCCATGCACTGTGGATATCCACAATGGCTTATTATTTCGGTTCTCCAGATACTTGCCACTTACGAAATTTTCAATTTAAAGCGGGGAGCTAAGTGATGGAATGCGGAATAGTTGGTACTGAAAAATATAAAAGCTTTACGTTATATGCTGAACAAGCAGACCCGACGAAGGGTCCCCTAGCCTCCATCTACAATGCCGCAAACATTCCGGACGAAGAGCTTTCAACCCAGAACAACGGAACTGGGTTGACTGCCGCTGCAAATCGCTATGCAGAGGTCCGTAACCAAATCATTGGAGATATTAACCAACTTAATGTTGCCTATGACAGCGTCTCGAGTAGCAATCCGATTCCCAAGCCACTACAAGAGGCGATTATCGTCATGATAGCGAGTTTGAAGGAGGAAAGTAATTTTTTTATTTCTTCTTTCGACTTCCGTCATGCCTTAGAAGCATTAACAAAACACCCGCAAATACCTCCTACGCTTTTAAATAATATTAACTACTGGCATGATCAAAATAACCTTCAGCAGTTATTAGGGGAAGGAGTTGAACAGTACAACTTCCGAAACGCGGATAAGAAAGCGACAATATGCACTCCGATAGAAATAATGCCCTCCGATACATACCTACTCGTGACGAGACAACTATCATGGACCCAACTACGACTCTTGTCTGGAACATGTGCTGTTCTAAACAAACGACTTCCGCAAGGGGTGGAGCAACAGATCAATGAGTATGTCAACAGGAAAGCTAAGGATCGGAGCTACCTAGATTGGCCTGTATGCTTTGACAGTCAAGCCGGCATCAGTTATGTCCAAAATAACATTTTGAACTGCGGCCCGAACACCATATTACTAATGAAAGCTGGGAAACTCAACCTTGAAGGTGCAAAAAAGCATTATGCAACATCGCCAGAACAATTTGAAATGCAACTTGACGCACAATTGCTTGGAAAGCTAACGGAGAAACAATTTGCCGCACTAAAAAAATACATCGGCGACGGGCTTTTTTCGCTGCTGCAGTTTCAGGCTCTTACGCCTGAAGGACAGAACGAGCTAGCCGTTTACTTAGAAAACAGGATCATTCAGAAGTACATCGATAGTATCGCTTTACTCAACAATATAAGCTCGGCCGTCGAGATTTCGGACATATTGAGATTTGTTCGTGTATTAAACAAAAAACGGGTTACAGAGTTACTTGAGACCGAGCAGATAGGGATCAGTGCGTTGTTTAATGC
This sequence comes from Solimicrobium sp., assembly GCA_021155915.1. GTDB lineage: Bacteria > Pseudomonadota > Gammaproteobacteria > Burkholderiales > Burkholderiaceae_D > Solimicrobium. The sequence continues at coordinate 2,863 of JAJNBE010000101.1, forward strand.
TTCCGAGGAAGGCGCACGGGCTGTTAATGATCCAACAGTGTGGGATAAGCTCATAAAAACGGGTTTAATGTCACCGCACATTGTGCTCTCATTGCGTCCGTTAATAGCACGAGCGCTATGCGTTCCCGTAGTCAAGTCCGCAATTATTTTCCACAGTCTTGAAATAAAACAGCTGCTTAATGCAAAAAACCATGTTTTATCAAGCCTTTTGGATCAAGATGTTTGCGACAACATTTGTATTTCTACTTACAAACTAAATCCGAAGTCCCTCATTTCCGTTGGAGAGGTTTTTATATTGAATGAAAATGGTCACAAAGCTTTACGGGACCCTGACGCTAGGAAATTATTCAGCAATATTGTCAGTCTAGAATCTGAGGATCACGCTGGGAACGCTGACTATAAATTAGGAAGAATAACTCTGTTTGAGTATTGGCATGTATTGAAGGGCAAGGTAGAAGCTGACTGGGTTTATAGGCACACAACTCCCGATGCTCGTAGACTTCTAGACGAAGGGGAATACAATGAATACGTTTCGACGATTAAAAAGAGTGTTGAAAGTTGCGTTATCAGTTAAGGGTATTTTTTAGGCCTGTCAACAATTCAAGTTTTTTAGTGGTGTCAGTTCAAGCAAAGAGATGGTCTTGTGTTCGTGTATTAGGTATCAAGGGACTGATAAAGGGAGGGTACCTTTTATGGGAAACAGGCATTCCCCGTTCGGCAAGATTGCGACGATCGGGTCAGGTCTGTTCAAGTCTCACACCCCCAACATTTCCTCATCACGAGAAGTTCAGGATCAGGCGTCATATTCCATTATTTCCACCTCAAATTTTCCGTTGCCTTTTAAAAGCCAAAAGCGGACATTTCAACTTAGCCAGCAAGCGGACATTTGAACTTAGCCTTGACAATTGGCGATAAAAGCTCTGTGAATTTCTCACTTACAAAATAATTTTTCCCTATTAATCATAAAAGAGAAAGAGCAAATCACATGAGCGAGTTCCTTTTCCAGATAATGGCCGCATGATGAAGGGGATAGAAAGCACTATGATGAGTATAAGGTCGATTACCAACTCAGCAAGGGTTTGTAGACTGAAACCGCGGATTGATCAGGTATTCAGAGATATCAAGCACTAAATTGCAGGTTATCTAAAATAGGTAACGTTTAAAGCTAATAGGTAGCTTCGATATACCTGAGATTTTTTGTCTGTATTAGTGTTGGTACAACGCGATCTTTTTGTATCTTGATTGTTAGCCAACTTTGTCCTGCTTCGTTACCAAATTACATTGAGTAACTGAAGTCATGTTATGTATTCCATCGGATCTGGATTCAACCTCACCTGCGGCGGTATCCTACAGGATGCGTATTTCACGTCATCGTGACCGGTTGTTTCAGGAGCGTGACCGGTCATTTCAAATTGATCGTGACCGGTGATTTCAAAATTACGGTGACCGATTTTGCGAATAATTTTTGAAATGCGTGACGCCAAAATAATGGGCAAATTGAAGAAAGTGTAGGCAAGTCAAGGTAATTTGATAAACACGGTATTGTGACCCGCTTTTTAGGTGCCCGATGCCAAGTCAACGAATTACCATGCGCAAAATCAAAGAAATACTTCGACTAAGACTCGAATGCAAGCTATCCCTGGAGGGCATCGCCCGTGCTCTTTCACTGTCCAAAGGCGTCGTAGCCGAGTATGTCAAGAGGTCTGAAGAGGCTGGTCTCACCTGGGACGCGGTGCTGGTTCTGGATGAAACCCGTATAGCAGAACGCTTGCTCACCAGACTCGGTGCGCCTGCCGAACGTGCCTCGCAGTTTACCCAGCCCGACTACGCGCTGATTCACCAGGAGCTCAAACGCAAAAGCGTCACACTGCAACTGCTGTGGAAAGAGTATGGTGAACAATGCAACGGTCGTCCCTATGGCTATACCAGCTTTTGCAATCATTATCGCGCCTGGGCCAAAACACTTAAACGCTCAATGCGTCAGGTGCATCGCGCCGGTGAGAAACTGTTTGTCGACTACGCCGGCCAAACCATCCCTGTCATTGACCGGAATACAGGCAAAATCAAACCAGCCCAGTTATTCGTTGCCGTGCTGGGCGCATCGAATTACACTTTCGCCACCGCCACAGCAGGGCAAACCACGTCAGACTGGCTGGAGGCACACAATCGGACGCTCACGTACATTTCCGGTGTGCCTGAAATCATCGTGCCAGACAATGCGCGTGCATTGATCGCCAACCCGGACCGTTATGAACCCCATCTGGGACGCGCTTACGCAGAATTTGCCGCTCACGTTGGTTGCGCCGTCATTCCGGCACGCCCCTACAAACCGCAAGATAAAGGCAAGGTCGAAGTTGGCGTGCAAATCGCCGAACGCTGGATCCTCGCGCGCTTGCGCAACTGGCGCTTCTTCAGTCTGGGAGAACTGAATCAAGCCATCGCCATGCTGCTGACTGACCTGAATGCCCGGCCATTCAAAAAACTGCCTGTAAACCGCCTCTCTGCTTTCGACGCTATGGACCGTCCGGCATTGCGTCCATTGCCGGCGCAACCATTCGAATTGGCACGCTGGAAGAAAGCGCGTGTATCCATCGATTACCACGTTGATATTGACCGTCACTATTACAGCGTACCGCATCAACTGGTGGGCAAGGAAATCGACGTGCGGATCACCTCCGGCACAATCGAGTGCTTCCACCAAGGCAAACGCATCGCTTCCCATACCAACGTGGTCGGCAATCCCTTAAGCCGTGCCATTCCAGATCATCACACCACGCAGGCCGAGCACATGCCCAAATCGCATCAAGCGCATCGTGACTGGTCACCCGGCAAATTATTGCACTGGGGACAGTCAATCGGTACCGCCACACACAGTGTCGTCAAGCATTTACTGGAATCGAAACCGCATCCAGAAATGGGGTATCGCGCTTGCCTTGGCCTGATGCGTTTGGGGAGAATCTATGGCAAGCCGCGACTAGAAGCGGCATGCACGCGCGCTGTCGCCTTACGCGCCAAGACCTATAAAAGCGTCAGCAATATATTGAAATCGAGCCTGGACCAGGTGCCATTGCCCGAACAAAATGCGACGCCAGCAGCGCAAACCGAACTCCGTTTGACCGCCCACGACAACATTCGTGGACCGGAGTATTACCACTGATGTATCCCTCCAAATGAAAGGAAATTTATGTTGAATCACCACACTGTTACGCAGCTCAAAGCCCTCAAACTCGATGGCATGGCGCATGCGTTTGCCGATCAATTAATGCAACGCGCCGCCGATAATCTTTCCTTTGAGGAACGCTTCGGCTTGTTAGTCGACCGTGAGTGTTCTCATCGTGACGGTCGTCGCATCGATCGTTTGCTCAAAATGGCACGTTTAAAGGTTTCGTCCGCTTGCATCGAGGATATCGACTATCGTACCGGTCGCGGACTCGATAAACGGCAGATCGCCAGCTTCGCTTCTTGTGACTGGATTCGTTCGGCACAGAGCATTCTGATGACGGGTCCCACCGGCGTGGGAAAAACCTGGTTGGCTTGTGCATTGGGACAGCAGGCGTGCCGCTCCGGTTTCTCGGCGTTGTACGTACGTGTGCCACGCTTGTTTGAAGAATTACGCATCGCTCA
>JAJNBE010000034.1 GCA_021155915.1 Solimicrobium sp.
CAACAAAGCAGAATCTTTTGTCTATTGGGATTTAATGCATCCCACTACACACACCCATAAGATAGTCGCCGGTAAAGTGGTTTGTTTTATAAAAGATAAGTTTCCCATCAAATTAACCCCTTCGATGGAAGCCTCTCTTTCGAATTGCGACTCCGATAGGAGCACCGCCGCAAACTTTTAAGGTGTATCTTCCATTTCTTATAATCGAACATAGCATAATCAAATCCATGGACTTATTTCAAATTGCAATTCTCGCTGTTATTCAGGGGGCAGCGGAGTTGCTGCCTGTCTCAAGTTCTGCCCACGTCATCATGGCCGAGAAAATGATGGGATTAGATCCGAGCACACCAGAAATGACTTTGTTATTAGTGATGTTACATACTGGCACTATGTTTGCAGTTATCCTTTATTTTTGGCGTTCATGGAAAGCAACCTATTTTGATTCGCCTGCGATGTTTCTTTTAAATATGCGCTACTTGATCGTTGCTACCGCGCTCACCGGCATTGTTGGTTTAAGTTTAGTGCAGATCATCAAACATGTTTTCATCGCCGACCCGTCTAAATTTGAAGTAGAACATTTATTTAGCAGCGCTCCCTTGATGGCATGCGCCTTGGCAGCAGCTGGATTATTGATCATCGTCTCGTCACGCATCAAAGAACGACCAGAGGGTCAGTTAAGTATAAAAAAAGCGTTATTAATTGGTGCTGTACAAGGATTATGTTTGCCTTTCCGCGGGTTCTCCCGCTCAGGCGCCACTATTTCTGCAGGTCTTGTTGCCGGTGTGGCACGCCGTAGATCAGAAGAATTCAGTTTTGCACTAGTGGTTGTGCTTACACCTGCGGTGCTGCTGAAAGAAATTTATCGGGTTTACCAGGCGCAATTAACGCTGCCTGCTGCACATGTCGATTGGGCCATGCAGTTGGCAATACCAAGCGTAATCGGCATGGTTTTTAGTTTTTTAGCCGGCTTAGCTGCACTACGTTGGCTTTCACGTTGGCTAGAACAAGGTCGCTGGCATTTTTTTGGTGGATATTGTTTGTTGGCAGCGCTGGTGGTGTTGGTCGTTGGGTAAAGTATTCATCAAACATGACCCAGACGCCGCCGAGTATGCTTCTTATGTAGATCTTGCAGGCAAAATTTCCGTAGACGCATTATGTGTCTTATCGCCTTACCGCTAGCCTTACGGCGAGCCTTACGGCGAGCCTTAACGCTCTTATCAAATAGCAATTATATAAATATAAAAATCATCATTCTAGCCAATAGATTAAGGAAAAAAAGAGGGGGTAACGGTGGAATCTAGGATCATGCCAACTCAGAAACTTAAGGTAGATTTACACCATATTGTCATCGTCGGCGGGGGTGCAGGTGGCCTGGAGCTTGCAGTCCGATTAGGCAGAAAGCTAGGAAAAACTAAAAAAGCCCTGATTACTTTAATTGATAGTTCGCCTACGCACTTGTGGAAACCCTTATTACATCAAGTCGCGGCCGGAACCTTGGATAGCCATGCCAATACACGTGAATATTTTTCGCTTGCTCGCAGTCATCATTTCAATTTTCGCCTGGGACGGTTGGCAGAATTAAACCGAGCTTCCAAACAGCTTTTCTTAGCCGCCGTTATAGATGAAAACGGAGAAGAAGTGCAACCACGTCTTAGTTTGAACTTTGACACCTTAATCATCGCAGTAGGCAGCGAGGTCAACGATTTTGGTACGAAAGGCGCGCGTGAACACTGCATTATGTTGGATACGCCGGAAATGGCTGAACGCTTTCATCACAATCTGATCAATCAATGCCTGCGATTACAGATCTCAACCCCCGGTTCGGCATCCGGTACGGCTAAAGATGGGTTGACCGTGACCATCATTGGCGGTGGAGCAACTGGCGTAGAATTAGCGGCTGAGTTGCGCCTGACTACGCAAATCTTGTCCAGTTACGGCTTGGTTAATTTCCCTGCAGAAAAGGCTTTCAAAATCATTATTGTCGATTTGGCTAATCGCGTTTTGTCTATGTTACCAGAGCGAGTGTCAAAGGCTGTTGAAAAAGAATTAGGCCACATTGCGGTACAAATTTACCCTAACGAGAAAGTTATTGAGGTATCAAAAGAAAGCGTAAAAATGGCGAGCGGTACCGTTATCTCCAGTGGAATTGTCGTCTGGGCGGCAGGAATTAAAGCACCTGAATTCTTAGCCGAAATGGATGGATTAGAAACTAACCGGCTCAACCAATTAGTGGTAACACGGACTTTACAAACTACTCAAGATTCTACCATTTTCGCTTTGGGAGATTGTGCTGCGTGTCCGCAAGGTCCGGGAAGGCCGAATGTTCCCCCGCGCGCACAGGCCGCACATCAGCAAGCAAATTTGCTCGCCAGATCATTAACCCGACGGCTTAAAGGTAAACCTTTACTTTTATATGAGTATAAAGATTATGGTTCTCTTATTTCGATAGGAAATTACAGCGCAGTCGGAAATTTAATGGGGTCACTCATTGGCAGATCGTTATTTGTTGAAGGCACAATAGCCAAGATTATGTATTGGTTATTACATAAGCAGCATCAGGTAACCGTGAATGGTTACTTCCACACTTTTCTGACAACGTTAACTGAACTAATTAATCGGGTGAAAAATCCCCGGATTAAATTACATTAAATCTGTAAATGTAGTTGCTAATATCTGCTAAGGGTGGATGGCTATGCTATGCCCTGCCCTCAATTTAAACCCTCAACTGTCGTCTCGCAGATTTAGGCTAGTCACCCCTTACGGGAAATTTCCCTAAACCCATCAGATTAATCAAAAACTACCGGAAGTAGGCACGCAATTCTACGTTGCGGATATCCACAATAGTCATCACAGCCTACCTAGCCGATAATGCCCTATCTTATCAAATTTTTGTTCGTCTGAACTGCCAGTCACGGCTAAGGATATTATGCTGCCAATCACTAAATCAATAAGGCCACCTCATCTTGCTTTGGACTTAGATAAATTAAAATCCGGACTAGGGAAAAGTAACCCTACAGTCATTGAATCCGATTCACACGTGATTAACCTAAAAAAGCGAATAGATGAAAACTGCCACTTTCTGGATGAATTGAAAAAAGATCGCCAATTTCAAAATCTTTTAACACTTATGCGTAAAGCGGCTATCCCCGAAAAATTACTTCTAAATTTTCTTATTGGATGGGCCCCTCTTCAGGATTGTTTGAAGAGTACATGGATGGAAGATCTCATAACAAAAACTTATTCCCATGGATTTTGGGCTATATGGGCGGGAGTGTATACAGCGGACGGACGGTACTATTTCCACTATCTAAAACCCTCATTCTCCCATAGATTATCAACTATTTTTTCCTATGGCTATTTTGAGTCTGAAGATAAATTCCATTCCAAAATGAAAACTTTTATGGGAGCAATTGAAACTGAGAATATCTCAGGAAAATTAGATTTGAGTTTCCTTGACCTTTCTGACGTATGGCTAGATCATGCTAGCTTAACTGGGGCAGATTGTAGAGGGGTCAAGTTCGGGAAAGTAAAATTTCGCTTGCAGGGAAAGATTAACTTGACTGGGGCTGACTGCAGGGGCGCGAACTTTGGAACAGCCACGGTGAATCAGATGAACTTGGCTAAGGCTAATTTACTAGGCGTTAAAACTAAGGATCCGGTTATTTCACGCATGGTAAAAGAACAAGAACTATTTGAAAAATATAAGTTACTGCTACAAATCACGGCGGGGCATAGTTTTAACTTTCCTCGAGAGCTGATCAAGCACATCACTCTTGAATTGAAGCCATCCATATAAAGGTAGGACTGAACACCTAACTGTTTTGAATCGAACAATCATGGCGATCATTGGACAGTGAAATTCAAATTACCCCATTATGTGCCTTTTTTTCTCTCCCAACCCAGTAGAGTAAGAACACGATCAGCAAGTAAGGTAACATCGTCAATAAATTTGCGTTTGCGCCTCCGTAGAAAGGATTATTTTTTGATGCCCATTCCGTCAAATTTTCATCGAAATTCATCGTGACTCCTGCCATAATCGCAATCAAAACTCCTGCTAATGCGCCACCGGCAATGTAACCTGAAGCTAGCAAAATACCAAGACTACCGTCACTCGATACTATATTTTTATCTCTGTTCGATGCTTGATTTCGGATCAATTTGTTGCTGCGTCTGTCTACTAACCAGCGCACCGCTCCCCCAACAAATATCGGTGCAGAAGAAGATAATGGTAAATATACGCCCACTGCAAAAGCTAAGGAAGAAATGCCAGACATTTCCAGAATAAGAGAAATGATCACACCAAATAGCACTAACGTCCACGGCAACTGTTGATTTAAAATTCCTTTGACCAAGTAGGACATCAACACCGCTTTTGGTGCGTCAAATTTTTTAACATCAGTCCCATCTGGTCTCGTGGTGTATGAGCCATTGATTCCGGGGTCAACTAGATAAGTTAATCTGCCCTTACCATCAACTAAATATTTTCCCGCAGGGCCACCCGCTTCGTCACTTTTATTCCATACAAAATAAGAATGGCGATCTGTTTCCGCTTGGGGCCCCGTCAAGGTAACCTTGTCTTTAAGCGTGCTGACGTCAACAACCATGCTTGAGACAATTTCTGGAGCAACTTCGACTGCCGGCACATAGACTGTTGCGGCATCATTAAGGGTCAGGAGAATCGGGCCCAATATTAATGCGGACGAAAACGAACCGATTAAAATAGCATATTGCTGAAGACGTGGTGTTGATCCCAACAGAAAACCCGTTTTCAAGTCTTGCGATGTGGTACCTGCATTGCTAGCGGCAATGCAAACAATTGCACCCACCGATAGGGCCGTAACGTAGTAATGATTTCCTGTCCAACCCATCAATAAAAAGATTAGGCAAGTAAATAATAATGTGGCTACGGTCAGTCCAGAAACCGGGTTAGATGAGGAACCGATTTCGCCCGTTAAGCGTGAGGACACCGTAGAAAATAGGAAGCCAAACAGAACAATCAACAGTGCGCCTAACAAGTTCATGTGTAAAGGTGTGGCCAACGTGATTGCGGTAATAATGACCAGAATACCAATCAGCACCCATTTTATTGGAATATCTTGCTCTGTACGCGCAACCGATGTGAGTCCAGAACCTTTTGAAGTTTTTGCTGTTGCAAAAAATCCCGAAAGTCCGGCTAACAAATTACGCCAAATCATCGGAATAACGCGTACTAAACTTACCAGACCACCCATCGCGACGGCCCCTGCACCGATATATAAAACATACGCACTACGAATTTGATGTGGATTCATTTCACTAATGAGTTTGACGCCTGGCGCGAGTGGTACAGTTAGCGCATCACCAAAGAACATAATCATGGGAATGATAAATAAATAAGACATCACCCCACCCGCCGCCATAATGGAAGCAATTTTTGGCCCGACCATGTAGCCCACTCCAAGCAATTCGGGGGACACTTCAACGCCGACCGACCCTGCTTTTAGCGGGGGGCCGAAAACGAATTCCGGAGTATCTTTCCAACCTTTAAAAGCAACATTAATAAACTTATACAATAATGCAACACCAAATCCTCCAAAAATAACCGAAGCACGTTTTTTATCGTTACGTAGTTCATCGGGGTCATCTGACTGGATTAATCCTGCGGATTGGCGAGAAGTGGCACTTACCGCGGCTTTAAGTACTTCAGCGCACGCCGTTCCTTCGGGATATTTAAGTTCGTTATGCTGTTCAACAATCAACCAGCGGCGCATCGGGATCATCATCAAAATTCCAAGAAAAGCACCTAGAACTCCCACCAGCATTACGCGTGAAATTTCAAGATCAAATCCAAGAATTAACAGTGCCGGCATAGTGGCACCCAACCCAAATGCGATGGATTCCCCCGCTGAGCCCGTTGTTTGTACAATACTATTTTCAAGGATCGATGAATCTTTTCCGCCTAATTTTTTATTCAGACGAAATAAGGTAATCGCAATGACAGCAACTGGAATTGACGCGTTGACTGTCAGGCCTACTTTAAGAACTAAATAGAGGGAAGATGCGCCAAACACCATACCTAAAATAATGCCCATTAGAACAGCACGGAAACTAAATTCAGGAAGTTGTGCTTCGGGCGGAATGTAGGGACGTACCCTTTTTGATTGAGCGCGATTTGGCATGGCGAGGTTAAGATTAGGCAAAGTTGAAACTATTGCACATTGGGGTGTTGAAAGAAAGAAATATGCTTAAATTGTGGGTAACGGTACACTGTGAGCTTCCACTGTACAAAAGCCCAGTAATATATTAATAGATTTGGTAAAAATGTGATAACTTAGCGTGTTGCCTAAATTGCTACTGATTTTCAATAAATTTTTATTATGCCTGTTGAACTACCTTCGCCTCCCGCAAAATCAAAGCTTGCCGCTAATTTGGCTAAGTTAGGTTTGTATTCCGATATCGATTTAGTACTGCATTTACCGATGCGATACGTCGATGAGACGCAATTAATAACAATCCAACGTGCCGGATCGTTGGGGGGAGAAATGGTCCAGGTTGAAGGCTTGGTAACTGCTTGTGAGGTGCAATACAAGCCACGCCGGCAATTGCTCGTAACCATTGCCGATGACTCGAGTCAACTGGTACTGCGATTTTTACATTTTTATGGCAATCAGATAACGCAACTGGCTGTGGGAAACCGCGTGCGGGCACGGGCAGAGATTCGACATGGTTTTTTTGGGCCGGAAATGGTGCATCCGGAATATAAAGTAGTAAATGAAAATACACCGCTACCCGTACAGCTCACTCCTATTTACCCTTCTGGGGTGGGTATCTCGCAAACTACTCTCCGGCGCGTAATTAGCGCTGCGCTGCAACGCATTAATTGGCAAGATACATTAACCCCTGAACTTCGCGACCGATTCAAGCTAGTGGAATTTGACAACGCAGTGAAACTACTCCACAACCCCTCAGTTTCTACCGACATGTTTAGCCTGGAGAATCGCTCCCATGCCGCGTGGCGGCGTATGAAATTCGACGAATTATTAGCTCAACAATTATCATTGCAACGCGCGCAATTTTCGCGCCGGCGTAAATCGGCACCCTCTTTAGCTGGTGTCGGAAAACATACCACCGCATTTCTTCGTAGCTTGCCATTTGCATTAACTTGCGCGCAACAGCGCGTTTTAGAGGAAATTCGTACTGACATTGGTGCTACCTATCCCATGCAGCGTTTATTACAAGGCGATGTGGGTTGCGGAAAAACCATTGTTGCCGCTTTGGCTGCAACGCAAGCAATTGACAATGGTTATCAGGCGACACTGATGGCGCCGACGGAAATCTTGGCCGACCAGCATTTTCGTAAAATCGCCGGGTGGTTAGAACCGTTAGGTATTTCTGTTGTGTGGCTTACCGGCAGCTTGAAGAAAAAAGAAAAGCAAAACGCGCGGGACCAGATCGAATCGGGCACAGCGCAACTGGTCATCGGTACGCATGCGTTGTTACAAGATAACGTCAAATTTGCGCGTTTAGGTTTAGTGATTGTTGACGAGCAGCATCGTTTCGGCGTCGACCAGCGTCTGACTTTACGCAATAAAGGGAATGATCTGAACTTTACACCCCATCAACTCATGATGTCCGCCACACCCATTCCACGCACCTTAGCCATGACGTATTACGCCGATCTAGAAATCTCTGTCATTGATGAACTACCGCCTGGGCGCAGTCCAATCATGACGCGCGTTATAGACCAGGAACGTCGTAGCGAAGTCATTAACCGGGTTGGTGCAGCGGCAGCAGACGGACGGCAAATTTATTGGGTTTGCCCTCTCATCGAAGAATCGGAAGCTCTGCAATTACAAACTGCTACTGACACCCATTCGATGTTACAAGAGGCCTTACCTGAGCTGAAGATAGGACTAGTTCACGGTCGCATGAAGCCCGCTGAAAAACAAACCGTCATGGCTGATTTCATTTCGGGGACAACTCAGCTATTAGTCGCGACCACCGTAATTGAAGTCGGTGTCGATGTTCCCAATGCCTCATTAATGGTTATTGAACATGCAGAACGTTTTGGCCTGTCGCAACTGCATCAATTACGCGGTCGCGTCGGAAGAGGTACCGCCGCATCTGTCTGTTTATTATTATTTCAGGCACCATTAGGTGGCATTGCGAGACAGCGATTGATGACGATGCGTTCGAGTACCGATGGTTTTGAAATTGCGCGCAAAGATCTGGAGATTCGAGGACCGGGTGAATTTTTGGGCGCACGCCAGGCTGGTCAGGCCATGTTACGTTTTGCAGATTTGGAAACCGATCAAGAACTAGTCGAACAAGTACGCGGTTTAGCACAAAAACTATTAGAAGACGCAACACATAATTTACCCGAAGCTTCAGAAATTGTAGAAGCGCACTTACTACGTTGGATGAATCGGAAAGAAGAGTATCTGAGGGTGTGATTAATATTTCCCGTTCGCAAAGTAGAACTATCGCACCCGAATTCCCATAAGACTCAACAATAAACATAGTAAATCTCCACGATTCTTACTACACTCTACAAGCATACTCCAATAACTTTTAAAGATTTTATGACACTCACTGAACTTAAATATATCGTCGCGGTCGCTCGTCACAAACATTTTGGTCACGCCGCAGAAGCTTGTTTCGTTGCTCAACCAACGCTTTCCGTAGCAATCAGAAAACTGGAAGAAGAGTTGGGCATTACCCTGTTTGATCGAGGAGGGGGAGAAATCAGCCCGACGCCAATTGGTGCGCAAATTATTGCGCAAGCCGAGCATGTACTAGCTCAGACCGCCGCCATCAAAGAAATTGCCAAAAAAAATAGCGACCCGCTTACCGGCTTGTTCCGTTTGGGGTTAATCTACACAGTTGGCCCCTACTTGCTGCCCTCCTTGGTTAAAGGCATGATAAAACATGCACCAAAAATGCCTCTCGTCTTACAAGAAAGTTTTACCACGCATCTATTAGAACTATTGCGCCAGGGAGAACTGGACGCCGCCATAGTTGCGCTGCCTTTACCAGAAAAAGGCTTTATGACCCAGCCTGTTTATGACGAACCATTTGTTGTCGCCCTACCTAATCACCACCCATGGGCTGATCGCAAATATATCGATGCGCACGAACTCAAATCGGAAACCATGCTGTTGCTCGGCAATGGCCATTGTTTTCGCGATCAAGTTTTAGAAGTGTGTCCGGAAATAGCGCGGTTTTCCATTAGCGATGCTGGCATAGCACGCACTTTTGAAGGATCTTCATTAGAAACCATTCGCCATATGGTCGCCTCTGGAATTGGTATTACCGTGTTACCTAAGGCTTCTGCACCTAATTCAAAAAGCGCGGACGGCCTGCTGCATCATTTACCTTTTAGCGAACCTGTACCTATGCGGCGGATCGCGTTAGTATGGCGAAAAAGTTTTACAAGAAATGCTGCGATAACTGCGATCCATCATGTTATTTTGAATTGCAATTTACCTGGTGTAACTATGCTGGCGGCAGAAAGTTAACGGTATCTTATTAATACATAAAAATTTACTCATGCTATGAAAATACAAAACAAATTTCCTCCGCTACATTTTAGTGACACGTCAGAAAATGTTTTGATCACCGGAGCTACTGGATTTATCGGACACTTATTAGTTGACGCCTTATTGAGAGATGGAAAACAAGTCACTATTCTCACGCGTCATCCTCATCAAGCCACATCGATATGGAATAGTCAGGTGCAATGTATCCAAAGCATGACTGACCTACCCCTAAAGCAAAGAATTGATGTCATCATTAATCTCGCCGGTGCGCGCATCCTTGGATGGCGATGGACCCCTGCCCGAAAATCGCTATTGCGAAAAAGCCGCATTGATCTGACACAAAGCCTAGTCAACTGGATTGCCCGCGCTCAGCATAAACCTAGGCTCTTGATATCGACTTCAGCAATTGGTTATTACGGAATTCAACCTCAAAATGATGATACGGTATTGACGGAAGACAGTCAGCCACAGCCGATTTTTATGTCTATGCTCTGTCAGGAGTGGGAAGCGGTCGCAAAGCAAGCGAGTAATTATGGCGTCCAAGTAAAGCTCATGCGCTTGGGGTTTGTCTTAGGAAAACAAGGATCTCTCCCACTGATGATGCTACCTATCAAACTCGGTTTAGGGGGCGCATTAGGAAGCGGGAAGCAATGGTTATCGTGGATTCATGTGCAGGACGTATTGCGTGGCATTGTGCACTTGTGGACTATGTCTTTCCGCAAAGAGGCTCCGTTAATCGAGGCATTCAATTTCACGGCTCCTGAAGCTGTTCGTCAAAAACAATTCAGTCAAATTGCAGCAAGCGTGGTCCGTCGTCCCTGTTTTTTGCCCACACCCGCTTTTCCTGTTCGTTTAGCACTTGGTGAACAAGCTGACTTGCTCTTGGAAGGGCAGCGTGTCGTACCAGCTAAACTACATGCATCTGGTTTTAAATTTTCCTTTCCAGAATTGCGCATGGCGTTAGAAAATTTAGAAGAGCATTAACAGGACAATAGGCATGCAGGCGACGCTTGGCTCGGCTGCTTAGCAAACCACTAACATTTACCAGCCGGGCGGCTTTACTCTGCCCATTAAATCATCAAATCCCATCTCTTTTGCATGCTGCTTCATTATCGTTTTTAAAACAGCGGTGCACGTGAAAGCACCCTTTTTACCGGTTAGTCTATCTATCCAATCGGCGGATTGATCCTCCCCTTTTTTATTTTTAAAAACATTGGCATCCAGTGTTTTTGCTTTCGTAATTAACCCCGTGGCATAATTTCGTAACGCTTCTGGAGACTCTCCCTCCTGGCCGAAGAAGTAAGCAGAAGAATAGGTAACGAACATAGCCGACAAACAGATGAGAAATTGAGCTTGTCTCGTATTACTAAATCTTAATTTTGAAAAATCAAAAATTTCGTCAATTTGTGCGAAATGTTCATCGGTTATTCCCTTCCCTTCCTGCAATGACGGGTTGAAAATTTTTCCTAACGCAAACTGATCGGCATCTTGGGTTAGTTTCTGATCGGACTCTTTCAAATTCAATGCACTTTTAAACAAGGCGGTGTAATCTCTGGCTACTGTGTTTTCATCGTTGTCCGGGTTGGTAAAATTAAGATCAAATGCATCTAATAGCTTGGGAAATGCCGCTTTATACAACTGAGAAAGATATCCGACATCAAATAAAGGGAACGGACTATAGGCCTCAGCCATGTCCGTGACAGCCACCCTCACGTTATTTCGGTTATACATCACTTCATCCCAAGCATGACCCGGGTCGGGTCTAAGCATGCCATCGATCATGTTTTGTGAAACTATTAAAGCATGGGTATCGGAATTCGGATCTTTGCTATAAAAGACAAAGGCAAGATCTGCTCGTTCAATATTTCGGATCTCTTCCAAATTGCTATTTACTTCCTCAATACTATTTTCTGGTCCCGCCGCAATATATGTACCAAGTTTTTTATACCCTTTCAGCTCATTCAAATTCATATAGTCGTGGTAGAGCTGTACTGCTTGTTCCTTTATCTCATGAGTTTCATGAGCAATACATAAGGCGAGCAACTGAACGAAGAAGCCATTATTATTTAACATAAATTGCTTTTGCTCTTCTCCTTTTTTATCATTCACTATAGCCAAGAATAGCTGTAATTCCTTCTCACCGTTGGCCCTCAACACAGATGTATTCGCTACCTCTATTTGGGAGACCAATATTTTATCTTTCACGAAAGCCATAATTTGGTCATCGTTAAGATAAAGATCATTTTTCATCCAAATGTCCAGTAATGCCTCGTTAACACTTGAAGTATCTACGTCTTGCAGGGACCTAACTAATTGATGCATAAGATTAAGCTTATGTATTGAGAACGTATTATGAATACTTTCAATTGCCGTCAATATGCTACCTGTCTCATGGTTTGTTAGATGATTCAAGTCTCGATCTAATGTATTTTGATTCCAAATGGATAACCTCAACGAAAATTCTTCATCACCATTAAAAATGGTATCAGTAAAATTCGTCCCGGTTAGCCAAACATTTGCCATTTTCGCCCCGCATAAATTTGAACGGGAAAAATCTGCCCGGCCGAGATAGGAATCGTTCAGATTCGCATCTGCCAGATTCCTGTCAGACAACGTTGTGCGACGCAGATTCATTCCATTTAGCTCAGATTTGAACGAAACCAAAAAGTCCGCCCTTTCCATCAGAGTAAGGGCCTTTGAATCAATCTTAATAAAAATGTCTCCACCCGATGAAATCACCTCACCTCCGCAACCAAAAAGTGAATCCGGATTGCCTTTCTTTATTACATGCAGTGGATTCTCTAACATAGCACCATAACCCGCTTTAATATCATTAAAAATGGCTTGTTTATGTTTATGCAAAGCCAGACTAATGGTTATTAATTCCTTTAAGTCTTCGGGTAATAACTTTTCATGGAAATTAGCATTATCAAAATCTCCGATGAGAGTTCGGAAAAACGTTAAATCATTAAATGATAATTCAGTGCAATCGAGATGATTTACGATACTTTCACCAAAATTTAAACTTTTTATTTCCTCAATTAACCCCTCTTTTGCCCGGCAATCCAATTTGTTTTCATACCGACCAAGATAGAGAATTAAAGGTCCGATTCCTAAAGTGACTATGCACATAAAGATTCCCTGGAGCGCCCCTAGCCAGGTGTCATCTCCCAAGAATAACTTCTCAGCAAACGTTTGTGAAATCTTGGGCTTATCGAGCGGCAGCCCAGTAACCTTTACCTCAGAGTTAGCATAAATTTTTGTCAAATAATCTGCGAAACATTGTTGCTGAGGAGTAGGGTCAATGATAGAGCTCACAATATTCCTTGAGGTAATTTTATTCGAACTTTTAAGATTAGCAGAGCAAAGCATATCGCGTAAACTGTGAAAGCGGTATTAGGGCTATCACGTACAATAGTCTTAATAATTAACTAATACGACATCCCACCTTCATGCTTAAATGTCCTACGCCAGTTTCCCGCTAACCTTGACTGAAAAATGTCCTTTAAGTTCACCATGTTAACGATGTAGCCCCCAACCAGGCAAATTCCTATCTTCGAAACTGGATGATTGGTCTAGTTAACGTAATCCCCTATAAGCAATCAGCCGATTGCGGATTTTATGTGCACTATATTTGCTAGGCATTGCCGAGCAGTACCCAAAGCGAGGTACACAGCGGTTATATGGCGCAACATAGGGTAATGAAAGATATTGTATTACACAGTAAGACTAATCACAGGTGCTGAGGCGTCCCTTTTTTTCACCAGAATCATTTTTTTGACACAGGTTTTAAGAGCTTGGGATTGCACAATCGTTCCTGTGAGATTCCATACAACTCTTTTACCTTCTTCATCCATTCATCAGGCACATAGCCAACTCTCACCTCTCTTGAAGGGGGTGTCTTGTGACGTTAACCATTGACTATTCGTAATCCATAGATTACAGCAATAACATGAAAAACATTCTGACCACAGAGCAATTTGACCGTTGGTTTTCTACTCTGAGAGATAAAGCGCCGTCAGACGTATTCAGGCGCGCATTGACTGAGCCGAACAAGGCAATTTTGGTGACTGTGCTCCAGTGGGCGAAGGTATTTCGGGGAAATGCGCGTTCATCTTGGCCCAGGCTACCGTATTTATTTTATGCAGCTGGGAATGGAGCTAGTGATTCTGCTGGCGGGTGGAAATAAATCTACTCAATCCAAGGACATTAAAGCGGCTTTGGCATTGGCACGCGAAATCTAGGAGAACAATAGGGTGCTTAAACTAACTAAATGGGATAGTGCAAGCCATCTTAAAACCGAAGAAGATATAGCAGACTATTTCCATGCCTGCATGGAAGAAGGCGGCGACGACCCTGCATTCATTGCCCATGCTCTCGGTGTTATCGCTCGCGCTCAGGGTATGTCGCAATTGGCGAGAGACACAGGTCTGGCACGTGAAGGACTTTATAAAGCGCTCTCGGGCGAAGGAAATCCAGAATTTTCCACTATACTGAAAGTCATCAAAGCATTGGGATTACGATTACATGGCGGTTCTGCGCACTAAATATTCACTGCTTACTTTCAGCGCGTAAAAATTTCCGGAAAGATTTTTAAAACTAGAGGGTCACACAAGCGAGCAGGTGGAATCTCGTACAAATTCGAGATTTTTTCTACGATTGCTGCAAGTCGCTGAGCATTTAATAAATTGGGGTACACAGTGGGTACACAAACCAATTTAAACTCCAGAAACAACAAAGCCCAGTCTTTGAAACTGGGCTAAGCCATTGATAATTGGTGGGCCTCCCGTGAGTCGAACACGGTACCAACGGATTATGAGTCCGCTGCTCTAACCAACATGAGCTAGAGGCCCAATTTCTTTTAAGGATATTGAAGTGATACCACTTAAGAAACCGATTCTCACCTCCCTGGACATTAAAAACCGTCTTTGAAAGTGATTACAAAAGCGGCAGCAATTGTAACCGATTAATTCCCTTCTAGGAAGCTCTTTAGCTTGTCAGAGCGGGATGGATGTCGCAATTTTCGAAGTGCTTTCGCTTCTATTTGCCTAATCCGTTCGCGCGTCACGTCAAACTGTTTTCCGACCTCTTCCAACGTGTGATCGGTTGACATTTCAACGCCGAAACGCATGCGCAACACTTTTGCTTCGCGCGGCGTTAATGAATCTAATACATCTTTAACTACATTACGCATCGAAGCATGTAACGCAGCATCTGCCGGAGCTAATGTATTGTTATCTTCAATAAAATCGCCCAGATGAGAATCATCGTCGTCGCCAATTGGAGTTTCCATTGAAATCGGCTCTTTGGCAATCTTCATGATTTTGCGGATTTTATCTTCCGGCATTTCCATTTTAATTGCCAACGTTGCGGCGTCCGGTTCAGCACCGGTTTCTTGCAAAATTTGCCGTGAAATACGGTTCATTTTGTTGATGGTTTCAATCATGTGTACCGGGATACGTATAGTCCGAGCCTGGTCCGCGATTGAACGGGTAATCGCCTGACGTATCCACCAAGTTGCATAGGTTGAGAATTTATAACCACGACGATATTCAAACTTATCAACCGCTTTCATCAATCCAATATTGCCTTCCTGAATCAAATCCAAAAATTGCAAACCGCGGTTCGTGTATTTTTTAGCAATAGAAATAACTAAACGTAAGTTTGCTTCAGTCATTTCACGCTTGGCCCGCCGGGCCTTCATCTCACCAGCCGACATTTTTTTATTAATACCACGCAAATCAATCAAAGGCAGCACCACGCGTGATTGCAGATCGATTAATTTTTGCTGCAGCTGCTGAACTGCGGGAACATTTCGCCCCAAAACTGCACTATAAGAATATCCGGAATTAACTTCTTTCTCTACCCATACCAAATTTACTTCGTTACCTGGAAAACTTTTGATGAAATGGGCACGTGGCATACCGCAACGATTTACCACTACATCTAATATCTGCTTTTCAATATGACGTACTTCATCCACTTGGCTACGCAAGGTATCACAGAGCTTTTCAACGACCTTGGCAGTAAAACGCATTCCCAATAATTCATTAGAAATGATTTCTTGGGCTTTGACATAGGGTTTAGAGTTATAGCCCTCTTTTTCAAATGCTTTACGCATCTTTTCAAATTGGCTGCCAATAATAGTAAACTTAGCTAAGGCATCACGTTTTAATTGTTCCAATTGCTCGGCTGTATAACCCGCAGCACCAGCAGCACCAGCGCCAGCCTCGTCTTCCTCATCTTCTTCCTCGTCTTCCTCATCCTCTTCGTCGTCAGCGACATTACTCGACGCAACTACTTGCACCGGTGCATCACCTGCATCAAGGTCAACTAGCCCATCAACAATTTCATCAATTTTGATTTCATCATTAGCAATACGATCTGCGGCCAACAGAATTTCTGCAATCGTGGTGGGGCACGCAGAAATGGCTTGAATCATATCTTTCAAGCCTTCTTCGATTTTTTTTGCGATGACAATTTCGCCTTCGCGCGTTAACAATTCAACCGAACCCATTTCACGCATATACATACGAACAGGATCGGTAGTACGACCAAAATCGGAATCAACGGTAGATAATGCCGCTTCAGCCGCCGCTTCAGCATCATCATCGTCGCTGGTAACTTGAACCACGTTATCAGACAAAAGTAAGGATTCAGCGTCAGGTGCTTGCTCATAAACGGCAATACCCATATCATTAAACGTACCGATAATGCCTTCTATAGCTTCCGGGTCGACGATATTTTCAGGGAGGTGATCATTAATTTCGGCGTAAGTCAAATAGCCGCGATCTTTGCCCATTTTAATTAGGGCTTTTAGCTTTTGACGACGACGCTCCAACTCTTCTTCAGAAGCTTCCGTGTCGGCAGAAAAAGCTTCTTTTAATAAAGCCTTTTCCTTTGCTTTACGATCTTTTGCCTTAGCTTTGTCGGCGGCCTTTAGTTCAGCGCGCTCAACCGCATTCAGGGCTGCCATCTCTTCATTTTCTGGCTGATATTCCTTCGGTTTACGCCCTCGGCGTCCCGGCACTTTTACGCCAGGCAGAATATAACCAGACGTGTCTATGGTCGCTAACACAGCAGCGTCCGTAGTTTGGTTGACGAACGGCGCGGAAGAGTTCGACATAGAGTTGTTTCGCGCGTCCGCAATCTCATGCGCTTTTTCAGCTTTTGCTGAAGTTTTTTTAGGCTTAGTCACTGTCTTCGAATCACTTTTTAATGCTGTAATCTTATTAACTTTTAAAGTGGAAACCGCTGTCCCAACCTGCTTGGGACCCGGCGCTATTTTTTGGGTGGCATCTACCGCTTTGGGTCCCAGTTTTATAACTTCCTGCGTGACGTTTTTAGCAATAGTTCCTTCAGATTTACTCTTAGCTGCGGTCTTTTCCTTAGTTACAATTTTCCCGCGAGGCGAATTGACTGTTTTTTCTGGGGCAATTTGTTTAGCGGAAGCAACTTTAGCGGTGGGCTTAAGTGCAGTCTTGGTCCCAGTCTTGGTTGCAGCATTAATGCCGCTTTTAGTTATGGGTTTGGTCGCATTTTGGGTGGAAGATTTAGTTACAGTTTTATTGAAAATCTTCTTGGCGCTTGACTCCGCAGTCTTTTTTAAAGACGACCCCACTGTCAAACCAGCAGTTTTTTTTTCAGATGTCTGCGATTTTGATAATCCCGTACTGGCAGAATTTAGTAATTTTGTTGCGGATTTTTTTGCGAGACTTTTTGCAGGTTTTTTCATACTTTAGCCATTGAATCAAAATCAAAGGTTACTCGAAAAGAGCATCATGCTCACCGAATTAAATATCCGAATTACATTGCCTATCATCATATTCTCGCGCTACCCAATTTACCGCTCTCCCAGTAAGCCAGCAATTTCTGCTCATACCCGAGGTACTACCAGCCAAATTTACTTGAATTTGCGGCTCCGATATTTTTTTGAGATCCCTTAAAATATAGGCTGCCTAGTATAGCACTAATGAGCCGCTTTCCCTACTACTCCATCAAGCTGAACTCTCCACATTACCAGGCAATTTCATCATTTCTCACGCGCAACTTCTTCGCTATTTTGACGATTTAGTTCGTCTAATTGTTTTTTTAATTCATAGAATCGCAATTTATCTCTTTCCTCTTGCAAACCGCGATGAGTTAATCGTACCTGTTCCGCCTTAATTTGCTGCATTTTCATAGTTCGAATTGCCCAGATTAATTCCTGGTTACACAAATCTATATCCGTTTCGCTTTGCGCTGCAATTTCAACGATCAACTCATCAAAATCTGAATTCATACTTCGCAACTGGTCGGACAGAGCAGCAAATTGAGCATTTACTCCCATGGCTCGCGCAGCGGTAACCAACTGATTAAGCATTTGCGCGCCATCTGGCGCCAACTCGGCCGCAGCTGCCAGAGCCATTTCATCCATTCGCTCTGATAACGATGGATGAGCCAAGATAATACGCATCATTTGACGCTCCAAACCCATCGGCGCGCTACGTTTGATTCGGGGTGAAGCAATTTTGATGCGCGCAACCGGTTGCTCTAGCTCGAACATAGTCTCAATTTCCATTGGCGTCGTCTGGGTTAGCTGAGCTAAACCACGTACGATTTGCAGACGCAAGCTGGATGGTGTCATAGATTGCAAAGAGGATTTTGCTTCAAACTGAGTGCGTGCCCGTCCTTCCAAGGTCGTTAAATCATTATCTTGACTGACAAGATTAAGCAAAAATTGTGAAAGCGGCATAGCATCGTGTACGGTTTGCTGAAAAATTTCCGCCCCAAATTCACGAATATAACTGTCAGGATCATGCTCAGCGGGTAAAAATAAAAACTTAATAATTTTACTATCATTGATCAGTGGCATGCAGGCGTCCAAAGCCCGACGTGCTGCGCGTCGGCCAGCAGAATCACCATCAAAACTAAAGATAACCTGATCTGTCTGGCGTAATAATTTTTGGACATGGGTTGAAGTGCATGCCGTTCCCAAAGTGGCCACTGCTTGCGGAAAACCCTTTTGTGCAAGCGCCACTACATCCATATAGCCTTCTGTAACCAGCACATACCCGGCATCCCGAATAGCCTGCCGTGCCTCAAACAAGCCGTACAGCTCATTTCCTTTTTGAAAAAGCGGAGTTTCTGGCGAGTTTAGATACTTGGGCTCACCATTCCCTAAAACGCGCCCACCAAATCCAATTACCTGCCCTTTGGTATTTCTTATGGGAAACATAATACGATCACGAAAGCGATCATAGCGTTTATGCTTTGCACCTTTACCGCCCTGCTCGCCCTCTTTATTAATAACCAAACCGGATTCTGTTAACGCCGGATTTTCATAATCTATAAATTCCTGACGCAAATTATCCCAACCACCTGGTGCAAATCCAATGCCAAATTTTGCCGCCACTTCACCGCTTAATCCCCTGCCCTGCAAATAAGCGACTGCCTCTGGAGCCGTTTTTAATTGTCGACGGTAATAATCGTTGGCACGCGTCATCGCTTCGCTTAACGCCAAAGTCTTAGCTTGGATTTCTGCGCGTTGCAACGGTGGAATTTGCTGTTCGTCCGGCACAACCATGCCATGGCTTTGCGCTAAATCTTTGATTGCATCGACAAAACCCATGCCTGAATATTCCATCAAAAATCCAATAGCAGTTCCATGCGCACCACAACCAAAACAATGATAAAACTGTTTGGTCGGACTGACGGTAAAACTAGGGGATTTTTCGTTATGGAACGGGCATAAACCCATGTAATTTACGCCACCCTTTTTAAGTTGCACATAATTTCCCACCACCTCAACAATGTCGACGCGGGCAATCAAATCGGCAATAAAGGATTGAGGAATCACGACTTTGTACCTTACATTTTACTTATTTGCTAACGCCGCTTTGACCAAACCAGAAACCACCGTCATATCAGCACGTCCGAGCGTATTTGATTTAACGATCGCCATTACCTTTCCCATATCTTGCGGTCCGGATGGATTCACCTGAGCAACAGCTGCCGCCACTTCCGCGGCGATTTCCGCATCAGATAATGCGGCTGGCATATACGCCGATAAAATAACCAATTCGGTTTTTTCAATATCAGCCAGATCTTGCCGTCCCCCTGCCTCAAATTGAGAAATGGAGTCTTTACGTTGCTTAATCATTTTTTCAATAATAGCTAGAACCATTGAGTCAGTTACCTCGACCCGCTCGTCCACTTCTTTTTGTTTTATCGCGGCAGTTAATAAACGAATCGTACCAAGTTTAACCGTATCTTTGGCCCGCATTGCGTTTTTCATATCTTCGGTGATTTGTGCTTTTGAACTCATGTGTTACTCCATAATTCCTGTGGGAAGAAAATTTAATCAAACAGCATCGGCAAGGGCGAGTTAGCTCAAGTTGCCAAGTAAACTTATGTTATAAAGAGGGGGTTCACCTCAATGACCACATGCTTTTTGTCCCTTGACCTTGCAAAGAATTCTTAATAATCCAAGACTCGCGGTACACACCCCAACTGGCTGCTTTATTTAACGCCTCGAAGGTTGCGTTGGTAAAGCATGAATTCCAACTATTAATTTCGCAGCGTTAGCCCAACCTATTAATTTTGCTCCGGCCGCACTTATTGAAATGTTGCTCGCGCAGCGACGACAATTACCCCGTTAAAATGGCTGCTGCACAATCTACTGCTCGAATAAATTACCGCGCGGGGCCATGCTTTAGCTCTCGATTTGTTTGCAGTGGCGACAACTTAATTTTATTCAATAACACGGCTTCCTACCTTGCCATCGTCATTGACTAGCTTAAATTTGTCAGTATGTACGAATTTAAAAAACTGCTCGATATGTTACGCCAAAATTGCAACTTTAAAGGTGTCTATGCGTAGCGCACTAGAAAAATTGCCCAATTTAACAGAGGGTTTAGCCAATTTGACATCAGTGCAACACTTCTGCATTGCCTACTCAGCGGGAAATTAGGATAATCATATACAACCTGGCTAACCACAACGAAACGCCTAGATTGAACGTTATAACTACACTGTGCATTATGATTGGCAAGCTCCCCTGTGTTCGACTCTACCAATAAGGTGCAGGAATTCCCGACGAAGTGGAGTAAATTTATAACAATGAGCGGCTTAATATGGCATTGAGCGGCATTACACCAAAAAAAAAACGGACTCTAGCGGCTCAACCCTACTTTTAGTAATGGTTAAAAATGGAGAGGTTTGCCGATTACAATACGATATCTATAAGTACGCATGGGTTAAATTTAGTTGATAACATGGGTTGCGACGGACACCTACACAGAAGAACCCAGATAGGTGGAGTCCCACGACAAACCCTATATTAAAATAGAAATTTCTAAGTAATACAGCCCCACGCTCTTAAGCGTTCATTTCTCGTACGTCTGAGAATGGTTTCCGACCTCTCTAGCAAACGAACAGCGTAGAAAGATGGCTTACCTTCCTTCAGCAGGGGACACTCCACGCAAAAACGCCAGTTCTAAAACTGGCGTCTTTGTTAAGCAGTTAGGACAAACTGTATGGTGAGAAGTGCTGGGGCTCATTTGCTGACGCTACGCAGTAAACTACCACCTCAACACTTGCCGTATTACTAGCTGTTCCCGCTTCAGCGGTTGCCTTCGTTCTTATGGCCCTGCCTTCCTGGGGCGTGCTGTTCTGTCGAGCCGCCGCGGGTGTTGCTTGATGAGCCATTGCTTGATCTGGACCCGCCGTTGTCGTGGCTATGACTACCCGCTTCCCGAGCCTCTTCCGATGTAAATTCATGCGCAGTACCTGCCGCATGTGCGGCTTTTCCCCCTTGACTAGCGATTTCCTTTTGGCGTTCAGGGTCCATGGATGCGAAACCTTGATTGCCTGAACCTGACTGATTATTTCTACTACCGGTATTTTGGTTGTTGTTAGTGTCGTTGTGTGTGGTAGCCATTTTAATCTCCCTAAAATGATTAATTGAGGTAGTTTCGTTAGAGCCATTTTTCCTGACCCTCTGTACACATAAGCTGCTCATGGGCCCCGTCCCTGCAGCGATTTACTCCCGAAAATTGTTTTCTATCGGCTAGTGAAGGGAATTGTAGAGCACAAAAAGGAAAGCGCATCTCAGACATCCTCCCGTACCCTTGTAGGAAAAGAGGAATAAGAGTACTCATGTTTACTTACAAAACTTTAGACTTTTTCCTACAAACATATTCACCATGTACAGGGTTTAATGAATAAACACTTTTTGGAATAATTCTATCCGGCCAAATTGGCTAAAGGTTAAATTAATTAAGGAAATATTAGCCGGTGGGGTAATTTTTTTAGCTTTGACAAATAAAAAAACCCACTGCGGATAAACCGGAGCGGGAATCTTGACTTCAGTATATTGAATTTAATTTATTGCGTGCAGTTACAGATTGGCACTTAAAATAATATTGCTATTAGATTTAACCGAATCTGCTGTAACTGCTACCCACTTGAGAGACAAAATCACAAAAATAGGAAATCGCCAGACTAACATCCGTTGATGCCGGTCTAAATTAGTACATTTTTTTAGGGAGTTGCATGCTACGAATACGTTTGTAATGACGTTTAACCGCAGCAGCTAATTTGCGTTTACGTTCAGCAGTCGGTTTTTCGTAAAACTCGCGTGCGCGCAGATCAGTCAAAAGACCGGTTTTTTCAATAGTGCGCTTGAAGCGACGCATAGCAACTTCGAACGGCTCGTTTTCTTTAAGACGAATTGTGGTCATGTAAGCTCAAACCAAGAATTAATAGGAAGAGCGGGATTCTACCAGACTAACTTTAAGAATGGAAGAAATTTACAGAAGAGCAGCGGAAAAACAGGAAAAAGTAATTCAAAAGATCACCTTTTTGCTACACCGACCTTCCAGCAGTAACGCCGGAAGCCCATGCCCATTGGAAATTATAACCACCCAACCATCCGGTGACGTCAACTGCTTCACCAATAAAGTACAAGCCAGGCACTTTATTTACCATCATGGTTTTTTGTGACAAGGTATTGGTATCAATGCCGCCCCGGGTAACTTCCGCCTTTTTGTAACCTTCAGAACCATTTGGAATAATTTTCCAATTATTAATTGACTCTCCTAACGAGCGCAAGGTTTTATCTTGCATGTCGGCGACACGCTGCCCAGCTTGATAACCGCCCGCCTGCAACCAGCCTTCCGCTAATCGGGTGGGCAAATATTGAGCCAATACATTTCCCAAATTTTTACGGCTAGTTGATTTCTCATAAATCAATTGTTCTGTTAGTTCTATTTCAGGCAACAGGTTGATGCGTATTTCGCTATTTGCTTGCCAATAGCTAGAAATTTGTAATACCGCGGGCCCGGATAATCCACGATGCGTGAATAATAAATCTTCACGAAAATGGCCGCGTTGCTTTTTTTCACCGGTTTCAATGTCCACTTCCAACGCAATTCCTGCTAACTGAACAAAAGGTTGCCAGCTAATTGCCTCAAAAGTCAACGGGACTAACGCGGGTGTCGGAGTAATAACTGGAATGTCAAATTGTTTAGCAATTCGAAAAGCGAAATCGGTTGCACCGATTTTTGGAATAGACAACCCTCCGGTAGCTATAACAACGCTAGCAGCCTGCACGGTTCCACAATCTGTTTCAAGTTGGAACTGCGGTTGACCCTGTATATTGCTGTACGACAATTTTTGCACTTTACACGGCATTCTGATTTCCACACTGCCAATCTGACATTCCATTGCTAACATATCAATAATTTGCCCGGCAGAGTCATCGCAAAATAATTGACCCTTGTGCTTTTCATGATAAGCAATGCCATAACGCTTCATGAGATTCAAAAAATCGTGCGGAGTGTAACGCGCCAATATACTTTTACAAAAATGCGGATTTTCAGATAGGAAATTTTGGGGCCCTGTATAAAGATTAGTAAAATTACAGCGCCCACCGCCCGATATACGAACCTTCTCCGCCAATGCGCTTGCATGATCAATGAGGATCACACTTTTTCCCCGCTGGCCTGCGACTCCCGCACACATTAATCCGGCCGCACCTGCGCCAATTATTACTACGTCTACTTGTTCCATGCCGATTTAACGCCTTAAAAATTTTAGTGCGATTCTAAGCTTCAAGTATTAAAGCAAGCAAGGGCCATGTTTAAATTTGAAAACGGCAGTAAAATTTACATTGGAGATAATCAATTTAGTGCTAATCTTAAATTAGCGCATTGACAAAAAACTTATTCCCTTCTAAACCATTTTTTGGAGAACACCATGGACAGCGAAAACAAAGCATCGGAAAAGCATCCGAAAATGCACCCTTTAACAGCAGCCGCAGCGGTTGCCCTAATCCTTGCTTCCTTAACAGGTATTGCGGCAATGACAGGCTTACTTCCCAACTTTAGCAAAAATACGCCTCCAGTCCCGGTTGCTGCGACTGGTGCAGTTAGCACTAACGTTGCGGTACCTCCACCGGTGGCTCCTCCAGTTACACCCGCTAACCCTGTCGTGATAGCCGCGGCACCGGAACCCGCGCCCGTCCCTAAACCCGCACCCCCAGCAAAAGTTGTGCATAAAAAGCCGGTGAAAAAACCAGCCGCTCCCGTGGCAACAACGGAACCTGATCATCGAGCATATCGAAATAGTCCCATACATGCATATTGTCCAAGTTGCGGTGTAGTCGAGTCGGTAAGAGCCATTCAGCAAGAAGCACCCGCCAGCGGTATTGGTGCCGGCGTTGGGGCGGTAGTTGGCGGCCTGCTCGGTAATCAAGTAGGTAACGGAAACGGACGTACTTTAGCAACTATTGCCGGTGCCCTCGGAGGGGGTTATGCGGGTAATGTCATTGAAAAGAAAAGGCAAGTTACCACCTCGTACGAAGTTATTGTGCGCATGGAAAATGGCAATAGGCAGCGTTTTATGATGAATGAACAACGTTGGATGGCCGGTGATTTGGTGTACGTTGATAATGGTAATTTATCTCCCCGATAACGCCGGAGGCGCCGCTGATGATCGTATTGATGCTGTTAACAGTATCAGTACGATCTGATTTTTTTCGATTTGTGTAGAGGGTGAGCAATCATAATAAGAATCGTAAATACGCCTCCAGCAACTAATTTTTGCTATAATATGCCGCTGCGTAAGTCAGGAGAGATGGATGAGTGGTTTAAGTCGCACGCCTGGAAAGCGTGTGTAGGTTCATAGCCTACCGGGGGTTCGAATCCCCCTTTCTCCGCCAAAGATTAGTTTGAAGTAGTACTGAGCAATATTAAAACCCGCATAAAACCTCGAGCTTATGCGGGTTTTTTGTTTCTACTATTACGCATGAGCTTGGTAAATCTCAGGTTGTATGGCTCGCGGGATATTGCACGCAGTTATATTACGCCAACCCTAAAGGTTTCCGGGCAACTAAATCAGCAGGATAAAATCAGAGGATTTCGAATTAGTAAGAAGAAGGTGAACCATGATCGGCTTGCCCGGCAGCAATGAAGGTAATTGAATACTGTGGCAAAAAACCGCTCACTGCTTCTCGCTCACTGCTTTTATATTCAGTAGATTCTGTCAACAACCGACATAGCGCTTAGGACCAATGTTAATGAAAGAATATATACCGAAACAAAAAATCGACAAAAAAGAAAATGGACGCGATAAAAAAAATGGAATAACAAAAAGTTTTCTCACATTTATCAAAAAAATTACTTCGTTTTCACTAACTCGACAGAACACGAGTCAACATATAAATCCGGAAATCGCTGAAGTGGCAATGACGAGTTTAGCTGCCATGTCTCAGGTTCCTGAGAAATTCATCGCGACTGAAATTAAGAATTTTTATGAGAATATTATTGCAAAATTACCGTGTATCGTTGGTTGGAAAGATAAAGATTTTAAGTATGTCTTTTGCAATGACATTGGCGCCTTTGATCTCTTAAAGTTAAGTTCCACTAGCGAGATTATAGGAAAGACTGACTTCGAGTTAAATTTCAAGTCTGAGACAGCCCAATCTCTTCGTCAAATCGACGAAGAGATTGTTAAAACAGGAAAGCCAGCATTGGGCATTGAAACCCCTTTCGAAATGGATGATGGGAGGATCGTGCATCTCTCAATAAATAGAATGCCGCTTTTTAACAGCGCTAATGAGGTCATAGGTATTCTCTTTGTCAGTGTAGACATCACTGCACAAAAAGAAGCTCAACGGCGCGAAGTAGAATTACAAAAGCTAGAAAGAGATCAACAACTGGCAACCCTACAAGAAAAAGAGAAACTGATTACGCTGGCTCATAAAGTGGCTCACGACATCAGCTCTCCATTAAGTGCCTTAAGTATGATGGTGCAATTGTGTGATGAATTACCAGAGAACAAACGGACGGTGATTAAAAGAGCGATGGAAATGATTTTAGATATCGCCAATAATTTGTTGAGTACCTATCGCAACGAGAAACCAAATGCCGGCTTTGATTCAGAGCCACACCAACCTGTTTTGATATCAGATTTGATCAGTCAGCTATTAAGTGAAAAAAAAGCACAATATAGTAACCTCACCGTGAGGATGGAGGTCGACATCCCTCCCGACGCTCAGTTTGCTTTTGCTCATCTGCAAGCTAGCCAGTTTCGCCGTTCCTTGTCGAATTTAATCAATAATTCCGTTGACGCTATTGTCGGTTCCGACGCCGGCCAGGTTACGGTCAAATTAAGCTCTGATTCCAATTCTGTAATGGTAACCCTAAACGACAACGGCCAGGGAATGCCCGGCGATCTGGTGGAAAAAATAATGCACCGTCACCCTTTTACAGAGGGCAAACACCACGGACATGGCTTAGGACTGCAACAGGTTTGGGATACCCTAGACCAGAACAATGGAACGATAGCGGTGCATTCCACACCGAGTGAGGGCACGACGATCCAGCTCACTTTTCCACGCATCGCCGCACCCGACTGGTGCGTACAAACGCTCGCTCTTTCCCCAAACAGTATAGTCGTCATTTTAGACGATGAAGAATCCATTCACGGTGCG
>JAJNBE010000102.1 GCA_021155915.1 Solimicrobium sp.
AGATAAAGAAATGGTCATGCCCGGTGATAACGTCTCTATCACAGTAAAACTGATCAATCCCATTGCGATGGAAGAAGGCTTGCGCTTCGCTATTCGGGAAGGTGGACGTACCGTTGGCGCCGGGGTTGTGGCAAAGATTATTGCTTAAGAGACCAATCACCTGGTTCAATCATTTAGTTCAACAATTACACAATCACTAAAATCGCTACGGCTAGGGAAAATTCCGGATGCCGTAGAACGTTCTTTAAAGGAAAATCATGGCCTCGCCAAATCAGAAAATTCGCATTCGTCTTAAGGCATTTGACTATAAATTGATTGATCAATCTGCATTAGAGATTGTCGACACAGCAAAGCGGACAGGCGCGATTGTTAGAGGCCCAGTTCCCTTGCCTACGCGCATTCAACGTTTTGACGTCTTGCGTTCACCTCATGTCAATAAAACTTCTCGCGACCAATTTGAAATTCGTACTCATCAGCGTCTAATGGACATTGTTGACCCAACAGAAAAAACTGTAGACGCATTAATGAAGTTGGACCTGCCGGCAGGTGTTGATGTCGAAATTAAATTGCAATAAATTTGAATCGAATTTATTTCCGTAAAATAGTTTTACGTGTTATAATGTCGGGCTTAGCTGTAGATGAGTAAAAAGTTTATATATAGCCTCTTTAAGCATCTACCTATTTAAGTAGTAATCAATACAGTGTTGACAAATGCTGGCATGGTTACATACATATAATCAGCCCCGCCCAATCGTAGGCGGGAATGGAGAGAAAAATGAGCTTGGGCCTCGGTGGTCGCAAGGTTGGGATGATGCGTATTTTTACAGATGACGGAGACTCAATTCCTGTTACTGTGTTGGACGTATCGAACAATCGTGTAACGCAAATAAAAACACCTGAAATCGATGGATATTCTGCGGTTCAGGTAACATTCGGTCAGCGCCGTGCATCCCGTGTAACAAAGGCGGCTGCAGGTCACTTCGCAAAAGCAGGTGTTGAAGCTGGCACAAATCTAATGGAATTTCGCCTTAACTCGGACGAAGCTTCGGAGCTTAAGGCAGGTGATATTGTCCCTCTGGGTATGTTTGAGACTGGTCAGGTTGTGGATGTTCAGGGTGTCACAATCGGTAAAGGATACGCGGGTACTATTAAGCGTCATCATTTTGCCTCTGGCCGTGCATCACATGGTAACTCCCGTTCTCACAATGTGCCTGGTTCCATTGGTATGGCTCAGGATCCTGGTCGCGTGTTCCCGGGTAAGCGTATGACTGGTCATTTGGGTGATGTCAACCGTACCGTGCAAAATTTAGTGATTGCGCGCGTTGATGTGGATCGTCAGTTATTGTTAGTCAAGGGTGCTGTCCCGGGTGCAAAGAATGGACGCGTGATAGTTAGACCGGCGATTAAAAATAAATCTGCGAAGGGAGCCTAATTTATGGAACTTACATTCCTGAATGCTCAAGGCCAATTAGCATCAAAAGTAGCTGCATCAGATACTATTTTTGGTCGTGACTATAACGAGCCATTAATTCATCAATTAATTGTTGCATTTCAAGCAAATGCGCGTAGCGGAAATCGCAAGCAGCTGGGGCGTGATGAAGTTCATCACTCGACCAAAAAACCTTGGCGCCAAAAAGGTACGGGCCGGGCTCGCGCTGGTATGTCCTCATCGCCATTATGGCGAGGCGGGGGGCGGGCATTTCCAAACTCTCCTGATGAGAATTTCTCCCAAAAAATCAATAAGAAGATGTACCGAGCTGGCGTTTGCTCGATATTGTCTCAGTTAGTTCGTGAGGGCCGTTTATCGGTCGTGGATGAGATCTCGGTAGCGGCTCCGAAAACTAAACTGCTATCTGATCAATTAAAAATGATGGGTTGTTTGGATTCAGTGTTGATTATTGCTGATGAATTTAATGAGAACTTGATGCTTGCATCACGTAATTTGCCAAATGTGTTGGTTGCCGAGCCTCGTTATGCGGATCCGGTTTCTCTAGTGTTCTTCAAAAAAGTGTTGATTACTAAGTTGGCACTAGCAAAGATTGAGGAGATGCTGGCATGAATACATTGGTTAAATTTAGTGAAGAGCGCTTGTTAAAAGTGTTGTTGGCACCGGTGGTTTCTGAAAAATCCACAATGATCGCTGAAAAAAATGATCAAGTTGTTTTTCGTGTGCTTTCTGATGCGAATAAACTAGAAATCAAAGCGGCCGTGGAACTGCTTTTTAAGGTGGAAGTTGAGTCTGTTCAGGTTGCAAATCGCCAAGGTAAGCAAAAGCGGAGCGGTCGTTTCACTGGACGCCGCAATCATACTAAGCGTGCTTTTGTGTGTTTGAAGTCAGGTCAAGAAATTAACTTCACCGGAGAGGCATAATATGGCGCTCATTAAGGTAAAGCCAACCTCGCCAGGCCGGCGTGGTATGGTTAAGGTGGTTACGGAAGGTCTGCATAAGGGTCGTCCATTCTCACCTCTGTTAGAAAAAAAATCAAAAACAGCTGGTCGTAATAATAACGGACACATCACTACTCGTCATATCGGGGGCGGTCATAAGCAGCACTATCGCCTGGTCGACTTTAAGCGCACAAAAGATGGTATTCCTGCGAAAGTAGAGCGTATTGAATACGATCCGAACCGTACAGCGCATATTGCTCTATTATGCTATGCGGATGGTGAGCGCCAGTACATTATAGCAACTAAGGGTATGGTCGCCGGTGACCAAGTAATGAACGGCTCGCAGGCGGCTATTAAATCTGGAAACTGTTTGCCGATTCGCAACATTCCAGTTGGTACAACAATGCATTGCGTAGAAATGTTGCCCGGCAAGGGAGCTCAAATAGCGCGCACTGCTGGTGCTGGTGTTGTATTGATGGCCCGGGAAGGCGTTTATGCGCAAGTGCGTTTGCGCTCCGGTGAGGTCCGTCGGATACACATAGAGTGCCGTGCCACTGTAGGGGAGGTGGGTAATGGTGAGCACAATTTGCGTAAAATTGGTAAAGCCGGTGCAATGCGTTGGCGTGGTGTTCGTCCTACCGTTCGTGGTGTGGTAATGAATCCGGTTGACCATCCTCATGGTGGTGGTGAGGGTAAGACTGCCGCCGGTCGTCATCCAGTTTCGCCGTGGGGTCAGCAGACTAAAGGTAAGAAGACGCGTCGGAATAAGCGGACGACTTCAATGATCGTTTCACGCCGCCATAAAAGATAAGGAATAGCAAATGACACGTTCATTGAAAAAAGGGCCATTTTGCGACGCTCACTTAGTAAAAAAAGTAGAGACTGCTCAAGCGATTAAAGATAAAAAGCCGATTAAAACATGGTCTCGCCGTTCGACGATTATGCCCGATTTTATTGGCTTGACTATCGCTGTGCATAACGGCAAGCAGCATGTGCCTGTGTATGTTTCAGAAAATATGGTTGGTCATAAACTTGGCGAATTTGCACTAACTCGTACGTTTAAGGGTCATGCTGCCGATAAAAAGGCTAAAAAATAAGGTGCGATGATGGAAACTAAAGCAATTTTACGCAGTGTTCGTTTATCAGATCAAAAGGGTCGTTTGGTAGCTGACTTAATTCGTGGTAAAAAAGTAGATCAGGCATTAAATATTCTGGCTTTTAACTCCAAGAAGGGCGCTGCTATTATTAAGCGTGTATTAGAGTCAGCAATTGCGAATGCTGAGCATAATGATGGTGCAGACATTGATGAGTTAATTGTAAAGACAATTTATGTTGAAAAAGCTGCGGTTTTAAAGCGCTTTACGGCGCGGGCAAAAGGTCGCGGCGACCGTATCTCTAAACAATCCTGTCACATTTACGTGACTGTCG
Source organism: Solimicrobium sp. (assembly GCA_021155915.1). GTDB lineage: Bacteria > Pseudomonadota > Gammaproteobacteria > Burkholderiales > Burkholderiaceae_D > Solimicrobium. The sequence continues at coordinate 3,817 of JAJNBE010000102.1, forward strand.
GTAATTAAGGAATAACGATGGGACAGAAGATACATCCAACTGGTTTCCGCCTTGCTGTTACGCGTAATTGGTCTTCGCGTTGGTACGCAGGTAATACTAGCTTTGCTTCTATGCTTGGCGAAGATTTAAAAGTACGCGCTTATCTTAGGAAAAAGCTAAAAAACGCTTCGGTTGGTCGCGTTACTATTGAGCGTCCAGAAAAAAATGCGCGTATTACCATCTATAGTTCACGGCCAGGCGTGGTTATCGGTAAAAAAGGCGAAGATATCGAAGTATTAAAAAGTGAATTATCCAGGTTAATGGGTGTGCCAGTTCACGTAAATATAGAAGAAATTCGTAAGCCCGAAATAGATGCTCAACTGATTGCTGATTCAATTTCTCAACAATTGGAAAAGCGAATTATGTTCCGTCGCGCCATGAAACGTGCAATGCAAAATGCGATGCGTTTAGGTGCACAAGGAATCAAAATCATGTCTGGCGGACGTCTGAATGGCATTGAGATCGCACGTAAGGAATGGTATCGTGAAGGTCGCGTGCCCTTACATACACTCCGTGCTGATATCGATTATGGGACAAGTGAAGCACAAACAACTTATGGAATTATTGGGGTCAAGGTTTGGGTTTATAAAGGTGATCGTTTGCCGAATGGCGATGCTCCCGTTATCGATTCAATACCTGATGACGATAAAAAGCGACGTGGTCCACGGCGCGATGATGGTAAGCCCAATGGTCGTCCACGGTCTAAACAGAACACATCCGGTGTTCCTGCACCTGCTGTTAAGCGAGTGCGTGCTGCAGTTCAAGCTAAAGCACCGGCTGAGAAAGCAGGAGAATAGTCATGTTGCAACCAGCGCGCAGAAAATATAGAAAAGAACAGAAGGGTCGCAACAAGGGAATTTCCCATTCCCGTGGAACTGCGGTTTCATTTGGTGAATTTGGATTGAAGGCAATTGGACGCGGTCGCATTACAGCGCGTCAAATCGAGGCTGCGCGTCGCGCTATGACTCGTCATATTAAACGCGGCGGTCGTATCTGGATACGAATATTTCCAGATAAGCCAATTTCTCAAAAGCCGGCTGAAGTCAGAATGGGTAACGGTAAAGGTAATCCTGAGTACTATGTTGCCGAAATACAGCCAGGAAAAATGTTGTATGAGATGGATGGGGTTGATGAGGCGCTTGCACGTGAAGCTTTCCGCTTGGCCGCAGCTAAACTGCCGTTACTGACTACGTTCGTAATTCGTCAAGTTGGCCAATAAATAGGAGGATGAAAATGAAAGTATCTGAACTCCGCGGTAAGGACGAAGTAGCTTTGACTAAAGAGCTGAATGATTTATTGAAAGCGCAATTTAGCCTGCGTATGCAGCTAGCAACGCAGCAACTGAATAACACTTCTCAGCTAAAAAAAGTGCGTCGTGATATCGCGCGTGTAAAAACGATCAGGAATCAGAAAGGTAGCCAATGAACGATAATGTGAAACAAGCGTTAAAGCGCACGCTTATTGGTGTAGTTGTTTCCGACAAAATGGATAAAACAGTAACGGTGCTTATCGAGAGGCATGTTAAGCATCCTTTATATGGCAAAATTATTGTTCGTAGTAATAAGTATCATGCTCACAATGAAGGCAATGTAGCTAAAACAGGCGATGTTGTTGAGATTCAAGAAGGTCGGCCTATCTCAAAAACAAAAGCGTGGAGTGTGAAGAGAGTAGTACAGAACGCCCAAATTGTATAATAATTTATTGCGTTGAGTTTTATTTGGTGTTATAGTTCGTGGCTGTTGATTTTTGGTACTATAAAGTACTAATAGTTAGCAAATAAATGCCATTTTCTTTGTATGAAAATGGTTAAATTCATCCACCCAATCAGTTAGTTAATCTATAGCTTTCTGGCGGGACCAAAACTGACCATTACTCTGCGTAGTGCGGATTTTTTGTGTTAAGTTGGGAAAGAGAATATTATGATTCAGACAGAAAGCAGGCTTGAGGTAGCTGATAACACAGGTGCGCGTGAAGTATTGTGCATCAAAGTGTTGGGCGGCTCTAAGCGTCGTTATGCGGGCATTGGTGATGTAATTAAAGTCACGGTAAAGTCGGCTGCTCCAAGGGGGCGGGTAAAAAAAGGCGAGATATACAATGCGGTTGTTGTCAGAACTGCTAAAGGGGTTCGTCGTCAAGATGGATCTTTGGTTAAGTTTGACGGCAATGCGGCGGTGTTGTTGAATGCAAAGTTGGAGCCAATAGGAACTCGTATATTTGGGCCAGTAACGCGCGAATTGCGTACTGAGCGCTTTATGAAAATCGTGTCTTTAGCTCCTGAAGTTTTGTGAGGAGATGCTATGAATAAGATACGGAAAAATGATGAGGTCATTGTTCTTGCAGGTAAAGACAAAGGCAAGCGCGGAGCTGTTCAGCAACGGGTTAATGAGGATTATGTCGTTGTGGCGGGTGTTAATATTGCTAAAAAAGCGGTGAAACCTAATCCGATGACTGGCATAACTGGTGGCATTGTTGATAAATTGATGCCAATACACGTTTCAAATA
>JAJNBE010000035.1 GCA_021155915.1 Solimicrobium sp.
TTCCTGAGTATTAATTCATTGTATACATTGCTTACCCTAACGCCCATTGTGGTTAACCACATTTTGATAAATAAGGAAAGCAACTCTTTAGAGAAAAAAATAATACAGTTCAGAAATCGGCCTATGGAAACTTTCAAAATTCCTATTTTGAGAACTCCGAATAACCGTAGCGAGTGAGCAAAAGACAGGCGTAGGGTGCGCAGTAACCGGAATGTACTTAAGTACATGAGGATTGCGAGCACCCCGCAACGCCGGATTGGCTCGCGCAGTAGGGTATTCAGAGGCTTCATTTATTCTGAGGAGAAGTGATAAGGAAAGAAGAGGACTTAGAAGGGCACTTTTATAGGCGTTTAAACTAATATAATTGGGTCTCTCCTGTAGAAAGCAGCCGTTGATGCCTTTGATTTGTCTCAGACTCGATTAGTTCTTCCACCATTTTTATAATTGGTTTGCCGCTATCAATTTGTGTTTGGATTATTTCGGAATCTAACACGTCAGCAATTTTTCGGAGGCCTGATAATTTATGAGTGAACAGAAAGTTTCCAAGGTCAGCTATTTCTAGTTTATCGTTATCAAGATATTTTTGAATTCCTATTCTTCCTAGAAACGGGATAATCGAACTGATAATTTCAAAATTGTTGATGATTCCTATGACCGATATTTTTCCCTTCTCAAGGTACTTGCAAATTGCTTTATGCCCGAGGCGGGAAAAGAGCAAATAACATCCGCTTGCCTTAAATTTATCCAGGCTGCCAATAAGTTCTGGAAGAAGACTGCCATCAAAACAATGCGTCAGAAATGCATAATACGCTAACTGATCTGATAATATAGAGGAAAAGTAGTTGCCAGCTTTGTTACTTATTATTTCTTTTTTATTTACCATCTCCTCTATGGTTATTTTTCCGCTATCGATGTATAACTGGATAATCGCGGTATCTAACATATCCGCTATCATCCCCAAACCTGAGAGATTGTAAAGAGATAACATATTTACGAGGTCAGGTATTTTTAATTTGTCATTGTCAAGGTATTTGCCGATACCTTCTCTCGTTAAAAACGAAATAATTGCCTGAACACTTCTGAGATTATCGGAAATGTCTATTAACGTAATTTGGCTATTATCAATGTACTTTTGAAGTTCTTTATTCATGAGGCAAGAAAAGAATAAAGGAAGTTGATTAAAAGTTTTCAACCGATCAATTATTGATGCTGTGAGACTGCCATCGAAACAGTATTTTATAAGTGCCTCATGCATTAGCTCATTTAATTTGATCTGCGGGTAAACAAAACCCAGTCTGCTACTAATTGCTTTCAGGAACTTATCAATCCATACGTTTTGGTGACTCATCACTATTTTAAGGTTTTCCAGGGTTAATGTTCCTTTCTTTATTCTTTGAATAAATACGGGACCACAATTAAACCCTAAATCCTTTTGCAGATAATCAATTCCTTTTTGATCAATAAGGAAATATTTTTCTATTCGGTATTGAGGATATTCTAAAAATAGCTTTTTTGCGTGTAAGAATAAAGGTTCCTCTACGGGTAACGTGAGGCTATTAATTCGCTTCTGTCCTTCAATAGTGAGCTTATCCATCCACGAATTTTCATAAATTCCACGCTGTCTCTTACACGTTGAGGATAGGCTTAGCTGATCTTCCAGAGATAAAAGCGTATTATAAAAAGGATGAACATCGTTTGGTATGGTTTCCAGGCGATTTTCTTTTGAATCAAAGAATATATTGTTTTGAGAAGTAGTTGATTTTTGATTGTACAACGCAATACCTTCCTGCAACAAAACCGAAAAATCGCCACAATAATACTTAATAATTGTTTTAGCTTTTTCAACAGGTAACTGCTTTCTTAAGGCGTCTAATGCTGCGGTAATATCATCTGTGGATATCCATAAGATATTCCTAGGTTTTTGACTCATAATAAGCAACACTATCATCTCTTGCAATTTCTCTGGCATAGTTGATGAGTTGCAGTTTCCAGAGAGAATACAGACATCAAAATGATTAACAATTATTTCTAGAATATATGAAAAAATTTGTACTTTATATTCGGGTGTCTGGGGTATTGTGAACTTTACTACCGCGTAAAGGTTTTCAATTATAGGGTCATCGAAAACCACTTGTTGGCCAGGCAAGGATATAACAGCGGGCGAGAAATAGGATTTATTTTCGAAGGGGCGGAGCATACTTGTTTTGTATTGAGATTTAAAATCTAATAGTAAAAGGTAGTAGATAAGGTGTATATAGGGGTTTTCCACAGGTACAAGAGCACTCATAAATTGTAGCGCGCTCTAAAACTAGTCCTAGGAGAAACATAGTGGATAAGGAGACTTCATTTCTTCCACAAATGCGGAGATGACCTTATGGCTATCGGATGAGTAAACCAATTTCTTCTCTCGTGCAGAGAGATATTAATAGAAGCGGTACGATTGGCTTCGTAAAGTTGCTCGCAATTCGCGATCTCATTTTTCGCCCAGCTTTTCGTATTTATCAGCTTTGCCACGAAGTTGTAGTGGTCTAACAGAAATTCCGGGGGAAAGGTCCGTGTGCTTTACATCCTGACAAAGCTTTCGTATCACCAAATGCTTATTGTTCTACACTATCCTGAAACGTCTGGAATTGCAAAGCTGCTAATTTTGCATAAACTCCACCATCGGCGATCAAGCTGGTATGTGTGCCGGTTTCAACAATATGTCCATGTTCCATCACCAAAATTCGATCGGCACGCTGCACTGTGGCTAAGCGATGTGCAATGATTATTGTGGTCCTTCCTTGCATCGCATTTTCCAATGCGCCTTGAACTAAACGTTCAGATTCGGCATCTAGAGCGCTGGTGGCTTCATCTAACAACAGTAAAGCGGGATTTTTTAGCAATGCTCGTGCGATTGCTATGCGCTGCTTTTGTCCACCTGATAAACGTACGCCACGATCGCCTAAAAATGAGTGGTATTTTTCTGGCAGTTTTTCAATAAATTCATGTGCAGCCGCCATTTTTGCGGCCTGTATGACTTCCTCATCACTCGCATTAATACGACCGTAACGAATATTTTCCAGGGCATTCGCTGAAAAGATAACGGTGTCTTGCGGGACGATGCCAATGCTACCGCGCAGCGCGTGTAAGCTAACGTCGCGAATGTTAATACCATCTAAATTAATTTGACCTTTTTGGGGATCATAGAAACGTAATAGCAACTGAAATAACGTTGTTTTCCCGGCGCCTGAAGGACCTACCAAAGCGACAGTTTCACCAGCGTTGATTTGAATGGAAAGGTGAGAAAGCGCCGCCGTATCCGGCCGCGAAGGATAACGAAAATTGACGTCTTGTAAGGTTAGCATTGCCCCATGGGCCGAACGCGGCGATAACAATTTTGGTTCTGCAGGATCGGTGATACTACTTTTAGCAGCTAATAATTCCAATAAGCGTTCAGTGGCACCTGCAGCACGTTGCGCGTCTCCCATGACCTCAGAAAGAGCGCCAATAGAACCGGCAACAATAGTGGCGTATAAAATAAATTGACTTAGTTCACCCCCCGTCATGCGGTTTTCCATCACTGCGTGTGCGCCTAACCAAAGCACAAATACAATAGCACCAAACACTAATAGAATGGCGATAACTGTTAACCAGGAACGCGCCCGTATGCGGCGCATAGCAGTAACAAAAGCGTTTTCTACGGATAGTTTAAAACGCGCCGCTTCGTGCGGTTCTTGCGTATACGCTTGTACAATCGGCATAGCATTTAAGATTTCCCCAGCTAGCGCAGACGCATCGGCGATGCGGTCTTGTGAAGCGCGCGACAACGTGCGAACTCGACGTCCAAATAACACAATCGGCACTACCACTAGAGTCAGTGCCACGATAATAATGGAGGACAATTTTGGACTGGTGATAAATAGCAACGTCAAGCCACCTAGAAATAATAGTGAATTACGCAAAGCCATCGAAATACTGGTGCCAATCAACGCTTGAATTAACGTGGTGTCAGTAGTTAATCGGGATAAAACTTCACCCGACTGCGTAGTTTCAAAAAACTCTGGACTTTGTTTAATCACATGTCCATATACCGCACTACGTATGTCGGCAGTAACCCGTTCTCCTAGTAATGACACCATATAAAAGCGAGCCGCTGTAGCCACGGCGAGCACACAGGCTACGCTAAATAAGCCTAGAAAAGCCGCGTCGACATGCGTAATACTTCCTTGCCCGCTGAACCCCATATCGATCATTTGACGAAACGCATAAGGAATCGTTAACGTAGCGGAAGCGGCAATAATTAAAGCTAAACCGGCTAAATAAATTTGTTTTCTGTAGGGGCTTAGAAAAGGTAGTAAACTTTTTAAGGTTTTGAAGCTGCTTTGAGGTTTCATTGTGCAGTATATTGAAGGAGGTTAATTCGCAGACCCGTTGTAATTAATCGCCGTTATTAAAGTGGCGGATTTCGGGAAGGGTCGTATTTCATTTGTTTATTGCTAGAAGGTACGTTATTCATGTTTTAACCAGTTTCACCTGGCCTCTTCCCCACTCGATCTCGCGAGGTGGGAGAGAGGGCAAAATTATCAGTCCAATTTAATCTTCACGACGCAAGTGGGGAAACAAAATCACGTCACGAATATTAGGTGAATCAGTAATTAACATCATTAAGCGATCAATACCAATGCCGCATCCTCCGGTGGGAGGTAAGCCGTATTCCAGTGCTCGGATGTAGTCAGCGTCGTAATACATTGCCTCTTCGTCCCCAGCTTCTTTGGCGTCCATTTGTGCTTTAAAACGTGCGGCCTGGTCTTCCGGGTCATTTAATTCGGAGAAGCCGTTGGCGATCTCCCGTCCGGTTACGAATAATTCAAAACGTTCGGTAATTTCTGGATGCTGGTCGGATGCACGGGCTAGAGGAGAAACTTCGACAGGATAGTCAACAATAAAGGTTGGTTCCCATAACTGTGCCTCGGCGGTCTCTTCAAACAGGGCTAATTGCAAAGCACCCAGGCCAGAAGTTGAGAAGGGTGTTACGCCGAATTTGTTAAGTTCACCGGTTAGAAAAGTTACGTCCTGTAACTGTTCAATAGTGTACTGTGATGCGTATTTTTGGATTGCATCTACAATCGTCAGCCGTTGAAATGGTTTGCTTAAATCAAGTTCCCGCCCCTGATAGGTGAGAAGGGCTGTTCCATGCGTATCCGTAACTGCCTTACGAATAATTTGTTCAGTGAAATTCATCAGCCATTTATAGTCAACGTAGGCGGCATAAAATTCCATCATAGTAAATTCGGGATTGTGTCTCGGCGAAACGCCCTCATTCCGAAAATTACGATTTATTTCAAATACCCGCTCAAACCCACCAACTACTAAACGTTTTAGATAGAGTTCAGGCGCAATACGTAAGAACATTTGCATGTCCAGGGCATTGTGATGCGTAATAAATGGTTTTGCCGCTGCACCGCCGGGAATGCCATGCAGCATCGGGGTTTCCACTTCCATAAAAGCATGGTCTTCCATGAAGCGGCGCACCGAACTTATTGCAGCCGTACGAGTTTTGAAGGTGCGGCGTGTTTCTTCACTCATGATTAAGTCAACATACCGCTGACGATATTTCAATTCTTGATTGGCCAAACCGTGAAATTTATCGGGCAAAGGACGCAATGTTTTAGTCAGCAAACGCAACTTTGTGGCTTTAATGGTTAATTCATCGGTATTCGTTTTGAACAGCACTCCCTCAACGCCCACAATATCACCTAAATCAAAATGACGAAAAGCTCCCATCGCCGTTTCGCCTACTTTGTCCAGCGTGATATATAACTGGATTCGTCCGTTAGCCAATTTGCCCGATGCGTCTTGAATAGTCGCAAAAGCCGCTTTTTTACCTGCTTCGCGTTTCAGCATCATCCGTCCGGCAACGGAAACCGAGACGGCCATTGGTTCCAGTTCTTCACGGGAAAATGCCTTGTATTTTTCTTGTAAAGCCGCACACTTATCGGTTGGATGGAAGTCATTTGGAAAAGCAATTCCTTGTGCGCGCAGATGAGTTAACTTCATGCGGCGTTCTGCAAAAATGGCGTTTTCATCTATTGGACGTTCCGATGTTTCTTCAGCAGGAATTGGTATAGTGCTCATTGTTTCGCTTTCTTTCGTAGGGCGGGCGCGTTTTCGCTCCCATCATGTTTGCTGTATAAAAAATGTTCGATCCGGTATGAGGATGGATAACTAGTGAATTTGTTCAGGGATGTCATCGACCAAAGACGATAAGCAGAAACGAAACATAGCCCGGTTACTAGAAAACTTGTTTTGTACACCCAACGCGTTCTCTAAGCGGGAGAAAGAGTAAGGCAACGGTACATTAAACGCCTTGTTTTAGCGAAGCGGCAATAAATCCGTCTAGATCGCCATCTAAAACAGCTTTGGTATTACCCGTTTCAAAACCGGTACGTAACTCTTTAATGCGTGACTGATCCAGCACATAAGAACGAATTTGGTGTCCCCAGCCCACATCCGTTTTGGTATCTTCCAATTTTTGTTGCTCACTCATGCGATTACGCAGCTCCAGCTCAAACAACTTTGCCTTTAACATATCCCATGCCTCAGCCCGGTTGCGATGTTGGCTACGATCATTCTGGCACTGCACAACGATGCCAGTAGGGCCATGGGTTAAGCGAACTGCTGAATCTGTCTTGTTAATGTGCTGCCCTCCCGCACCCGATGCGCGATAAGTATCAACACGTACATCGGCCGGGTTAATTTCAATCTCAATGGAGTCGTCCACTTCGGGGTAGACAAACAAACTACAAAAAGAGGTATGCCGTCCGTTGGCTGAATCAAAAGGAGATTTGCGTACTAAGCGATGTACGCCGGTTTCAGTACGTAAAAAACCATAAGCATAATCGCCTTCTACTTTTAACGTAGCGGTTTTAACGCCGGCAACTTCGCCATCCGATTGCTCTAAAATCTCTACCTTAAATCCTTTGCGTTCACAATACCGTAAATACTGACGTAAAATCATCGATGCCCAATCTTGCGCTTCGGTGCCCCCAGCACCTGATTGAATATCAATAAAGCAGTTATTAGGGTCCATCGGATTATTAAACATCCGGCGAAATTCCATGCCTTCTACCATCAGTTGCAATGCATGTGCATCATTTTCAATTGCGATTAAGGTCTCTTCATCTTGTTCTTCACGTGCCATCGCAAATAAATCCGTTGCGTCGCGTAAGTCGGCATGAATTTTGGTCAGGGTATGAACGACTGCCTCTAGGGATTTTTTTTCGCGTCCTAACTCTTGCGCTTTTTTAGGATCATTCCAGATTCCCGGATCTTCCATTTCTGCATTAACTTGTTCGAGCTTCTCTGACTTGATATCGAAGTCAAAGATACCTCCGAAGTTCTGCTTCACGGGTGGTTAAATCCGACAACAAGCCGGCAATACTATTGATGCGTTCTGCTTCCATAATTTTTAGAAAAAAGGTTGATTAGTTAAGACCGGGATTATACCTGAGGCATGGAAAGGGGAGAATATGAATAAGTAAGTACCCTGCAAACCTTATGGGGGAGTCAAATTCGACGTTGCCAGGTGCGTTCATTTATTATCAACTTAACTATGTTTCACTAGCTGCTCGCTGTTCTCTTTATCATTAGCTCACTGAATAGAGTTGTGCAAAGGTCTCAAGTATCCAAAATTTATGCGGATAGTAGAAATATCAAATTCATTTAATAACTATTTTCTGCTAGCATAGTAGTTATTTTTATTGCAATACCTTCGTGATGTAGATGCGTAAATATTATGTCGATGAAAATGGGTCAAAAATGCGTAATCGGTAAGATCGCGCTGCAAAGAAGAAAAAGGTTCACAAAGCCGACGCTTCTTAAAATTTATGATAAGTGGATTGCGGCGAAGATGCAGGAAGCTTTCGACGACGCCCGCCCGACAATTACAAACGCTGAATATTCGGAATGCACTATCCACGATAGGAAGGGTAAAATCTCGGTTTTCCTTCCTCGATCCCTTCTTTTCCAACTTTTTTGGAGTTTTTATGAGCCATTACTCACCCGGCGCCGCATTCCGTCGCGCAGCCAGAGAAGAATCTCCCTTGCAAGTGGCTGGCACTATAAATGCCAATCATGCATTGCTGGCAAAACATGCTGGATTTAAAGCGATTTACTTGTCGGGTGGCGGTGTGTCGGCCGGATCGTTGGGTTTGCCCGATTTAGGTATTTCCAACCTTGACGATGTGTTAACGGACGTACGCCGAATTACAGATGTTTGTGATTTGCCCTTATTAGTCGACATCGACACCGGCTTCGGCACCTCCGCTTTTAGCGTGGCGCGCACAATTAAGTCCATGATTAAATTTGGTGCTGCAGCAGTGCATATGGAAGACCAGGTAGGCGCAAAACGTTGTGGTCACCGCCCTGGCAAAGAAATTGTTAGCAAACAGGAAATGATCGACAGAATAAAGGCGGCTGTTGACGCGCGTACCGATCCCGAGTTTGTCATAATGGCACGTACCGATGCATTGGCCGTAGAAGGAATTGATGCGGCGTTGGAAAGGGCAAATGCTTATGTTGAGGCGGGTGCTGATATGGTATTTCCGGAAGCGATTACGGAGCTAGCCATGTATCACCGTTTTTCCCGAAAATTAAACGTCCCCATTTTGGCTAATATTACCGAATTCGGTGACACACCGTTATTTACTGTCGACGAATTAAGGTCGGTCGATGTCAGCCTGGTGCTTTATCCGCTATCCGCCTTTCGAGCAATGAATAAGGCAGCCGAGAACGTGTACAACGCTATACGTAATGACGGTACGCAAAAAAATGTCATCAATAGCATGCAAACACGTATGGAACTTTATGATCGAATTAATTATCATGCGTTTGAAAAAAAATTAGATGCGCTTTTTCAGCAACAAAAGGATGAAAAATGACGGAAGGCACCACCTTTAAGCCAAAAAAATCAGTCGCGTTGTCAGGTGTTACTGCCGGTAACACCGCGTTGTGCACCGTCGGTAGGACCGGGAACGATTTGCACTATCGCGGTTATGATATTTCAGACATTGCAACCAGCTGTGATTTTGAAGAGATTGCCTATTTATTGGTGCATGGAAAATTGCCCAACCAACCGGAACTCACCGCTTACAGAACAAAGTTAAAATCATTACGCGGCTTGCCCGCAAATTTAAAAGCTGCCCTAGAGTGTTTACCTTCGGCAGCGAATCCAATGGACGTGCTACGTACCGGCGTCTCTATTTTAGGCTGCTTGCTGCCCGAAAAAGACGACCATAATCTGGCCGGAGCGCGCGACATCGCTGATCAGTTAATGGCATCATTAGGTTCGATATTACTGTACTGGTACCACTATAGCCACCATGGGCGGCGCATCGAAGTCGAAACCGATGACGATTCCATCGGTGGCCATTTTCTTCATTTGTTACACGGAAAAAAACCGCCGACGGAATGGGTGCGCGCCATGCATACCTCGTTAATTTTGTATGCCGAACACGAGTTTAATGCATCTACTTTTACTGGACGAGTTATTGCCGGAACCGGTTCCGATATGTATTCAGCTATTACTGGCGCAATTGGAGCATTACGCGGTCCGAAACATGGCGGGGCCAATGAAGTTGCATTTAATATTCAACAACGTTACGAGAACCCCGACGAAGCGGAAGCCGACATCCGAAAGCGTATTGAAAACAAAGAAGTCGTAATCGGTTTCGGGCATCCCGTTTATACGATTTCCGATCCTCGTAATAAAATTATTAAAGATGTGGCAAGACGGCTTTCGGTTCAAGCCGGTTCTAGCAAAATGTTCGATATTGCAGATCGTCTGGAAACAGTGATGTGGGAGGCGAAAAAAATGTTTCCCAATCTTGATTGGTTTTCTGCTGTGTCGTACCACCTGATGGGAATACCGACAGCCATGTTTACCCCATTATTCGTAATAGCACGTACCTCAGGTTGGGCCGCGCATATTATTGAACAACGCGTGGATAACAAAATTATTCGACCCAGCGCCAATTATATTGGTCCGCAAGATTTGACGTTTGTGCCGTTGGCTCAACGAAATTGATCCCTATTTAATATCAGGAAATTTATGTCCTCACACGCAAGCACCTTTGTAAGTAACGTGCGTCCTAAATTCGACAAAGTTATTGTCGACATCGTGGATTATGTCAATAAATACCAAATTGACTCATCCGTTGCGTATGACACAGCGCGTAACTGCTTGTTAGATACGCTCGGCTGCGGTCTCGAAGCATTGGAATACCCGGCTTGCACTAAATTAATGGGGCCCACTGTGCCCGGTACAGTTGTCCCGAACGGTGCCAAAGTTCCAGGTACACAATTTCAATTAGACCCGGTTCAAGCTGCGTTTAATATCGGCTGCATGATTCGCTGGTTGGATTTTAATGATACCTGGCTCGCGGCCGAATGGGGTCATCCATCTGATAATCTAGGTGGCATTTTAGCAACGGCAGATTGGTTATCACGGACAGCCGTTGCTGGCGGAAAAAAGCCGTTGACGATGAAAGCGGTGTTAACTAGCATGATCAAAGCGCATGAAATTCAAGGTTGCCTTGCCTTGGAAAATTCTTTCAACCGTGCTGGATTAGATCACGTCATTCTAGTTAAAGTAGCTTCAACTGCTGTAGTCGCCGAATTGCTAGGTCTAAACCGTGAGGAAATGTTGAGTGCGGTGTCGTTAGCCTGGGTGGATGGCCAGTCATTACGCACCTATCGCCATCCGCCCAACACGGGTTCACGTAAATCATGGGCCGCGGGAGATGCCACTTCCCGCGCTGTGCGGTTAGCATTGATAGCCCAAACCGGTGAGATGGGTTACCCCTCTGTGTTAACAGCAAAAACATGGGGATTTTATGATGTACTGTTCAAAGGACAGCCGTTTAAATTTCAGCGTAAGTATGAATCCTATGTTATGGAAAACGTACTATTCAAAATTTCTTTCCCAGCTGAATTTCACTCGCAAACAGCAGTAGAAGCGGCTATGGTCCTACATAAGGAGCTGGCGAAGGTCGGGAAAACGGTGGAACACATTAAGCAAATTACCATCCGCACGCATGAAGCTTGCATTCGCATTATCGATAAAAAGGGTCCGCTCAATAACGAAGCCGACCGCGATCATTGCATTCAATACATGGTCGCCGTACCGCTAATTTTTGGTCGATTAACGGCTTCAGATTATGAAGACAGTATTGCCAACGATAAACGCATCGACATTTTGCGCGATAAAATTACCTGTACGGAAGACAGGGGATTCACCCAAGATTACCATGATCCGAAGAAACGCTCGATCGCCAATGCCCTGACAATTGAATTTAACGACGGTAAAAAGTTGAAAGAAGTGGTTGTCGAATACCCGGTTGGCCATGCCCGTCGACGCAAAGAAGGCATTCCATTACTGGAAGCTAAATTTAAAACTAACCTGGCGCGTCGCTTTCCCGTTAAACAGCAAACTGCAATTTTAGATGTGGCATTGCGTCAGAAAAAATTGGAAGCGATGCCGGTGCATGAGTTTATTGATTTGTTTGTAATTTAAATAACAAAGGTTAATAATGGGGGAGAGTAAAGGCGAAGTACGTCGCGACGCGCTAGAGTCGGATGGCTCCTACTTGCAGGGACGTGCTAGCTCATCAATAAGCCGGACTGTGGAAAACCCTTATGTTTTTTTTCTACATAAAGGTCTATTCTTAGATAAACAGCCGAATTTTTTATAAAGGATACTCCTATGTCTCTTGAATCATCCGTTCAAACGATCATCAGGGCGACTAGTTCTGTTGACCACGGTATTTTTAGGAAAGACATCCGAACCAATGCGCTCGAAAATGCTTGCTATGAACCCTTAGGGAACTTAGGGTTAGGCTTGATTATATTAGCGGGTACTATTACGCCTCTTTTTATCGGGTCATTGATCGGTATTGGCATTTATGAGCTTTACCAAAGGTACGTGAGTGAGCCTAAAAAGATCAAAGAGCAAGCTGAAATTGCTTTGGGAATACTGGATCCGGCTAATTTAGATGAGGTGACGAGGACGCTTACCGTCACGTTAAGTAGTAAGGATAAGGTAATTTTTAAAGAAGAAGCGGACGGACTTACCGTAAAAATCAATGATGAAGATGCGCGAAAGTTTCGGCCTGACCATCCTATTAAGTCTTTTGATAATTTAATGGATTTCTATGCTGGTGACATCGCAGAGCATTACGACCTTTACGCAAAAACTTTGGGAATAACCGCGACAAACACCGACATCGCACATAATTGCTTGAAGGCCGAGTATCCTAATCGGGAAGGTGGAGTTGAAAAAGTACAACTTCTAAGGCTGGCGAAATTTCATCATTCAACTAATGTAGATTTAACAGACTTCAAAACAGGGCTTTATGAATTAAACAGTGCGTCGACCTTACTGGATATGCTTGGACGACTTGGTGATAAAGCGGGCCCAGTCGTTAATTTGGCTTGCAAGCTAAAAATTGATTTTCTTGATAAGGTTCCAACGCTAGATCCTGACAAGCCTATTTACCGTTTTTCCAAAGATTTGATGGACCTGATTGTCTACAACTATGCTAACCGGTTGCCGTCAACTTTAAACAGCACAGACCTGTGTTTTGCTTTTGATAGCCGTAGTGGACATATTGTTTTGAAATTGAACTCTGGAGCAGACGATACAACCATTAAATTATTTCACATTAATTCTAATACTTTTGGTAAGCAAGGATTATCCGATAAAGTGATGCAATGCTTACCTCGGCATTGGTTCGGAAATCCGACCGATGTGCAGGTAATTGAACATATTTCACTTTTAAGTGACATGAATACACCGTATTTTAAGGATAATTATAAGACCTTTTTAGGGGACGCGGACAGATGCAAGTTGAATGCATATTCAGTGGTAGATATACAAGAATTGATTGCGAATTCCATAGATGACCTGCCTGATTTTGTATCTGAAGCGAAGTTGCCGCTACTTGATTCCCCTGATGAAAAAAAAGCCGGGCTGCAAAAGAAATACGCTAAAAACTTGAACGCTTTTTTAACTATTTTGAACCAGGTTAGTCCGACATTTACTATCGCACAGAAAGACGTATTCTTTAGGTTATTTTGCCAGACTGCCAGCCCTTGCCCAGGCGGGGTGGGAATGAATAATGAGGTATTTGCGGTGGGAACCGGTCAAAATACAAGTGGAAGGGTGGAAGCAAGGGGAAAGGATCTGATGCTGACTTTTACATCTGAACACAGTATAAAATCGGTGGAAGATGGGCAAGAAGAAGAAGTATTCGCGAGTCACAGGTCGGAAGCAAGGTTTTTAGTTAATGAGCGCGGAAATGTAACTGAGGTAATTGCGAAAATATCAGAGCCAATTTTAGAAAGGAATAAAAACCTGTCTTTTAAGCAAAAATTGGCGCTTAGCGATTATGTTGAAAATATGCAGCAACTAGAACAAGTGTATATCCGTTATGCAGCAAAGGGCATGACTGTTAGTGAGCAGATTTAAAAATATTCGATGCGCACATTGGTGGCTGGTGTTCAACGACGGCTTCAATGGCTTGTAAAGTACTACGGTCGTAGGATCAGTGATCTAACCTGGATGCTTGATCTGATTACTTTTAAAAAAATTCATTTGATTGTTATAAAAACTATAAGAGAAAAATTTTATGCCGAATTTAATTTCAACACTAATAGGAAGGCTCGGGCCCAGCGTATCTGCTGATACTGTGCTCAGACACATCTCAGCAAAAGACGGCTTGAGTAAATCTGTGGCTGTCGGTCCTGCCTCTAGCTGGGCAATAAGTGCTGTTTGTATATCGGGCATATTAAGCGGCATTATCACGTTACCTTTGTTCATGGGCTTATATGAGGCTTTTGAGCGATTTTATGCCGCACCGGAAAAACTGAAAAAATTGGCTGAGCTGGGATGCAAGGTTGTTCTTGCGCCGATAGTGCGCGACGATGCGGATACACGCGTTATTACCATTCAGCTGGGAGATAATGAAAATTCCTATGACAAAATATGGTTTATAGAAAGAAGTATAGAAAATAGCCTTAAAACCGAAGTTTACACAAAAGATGGCAGTGGAAAGGAAAAGAAGTCTTCCTATCAGACGCTTGAAGAGGTAAAGGATTTTTATAAAAAGGATCTTGCGGAAAATAAGGAAGGTATTTATGAAAAATATGTTTCCCGTACACAATTCGTAGCCAGTACTCTTGGCGTTGCACTGGACCATCTTGGTTCCGCTCATTTTGATAACGAAGATTTACAAAATTTTGCCAAATTTGGGTTGGGATGCAAAGTCGTTACGGCGCCGATAGACCAAGTTGGTCGGAACACACGCGTTATTACCATTCAGTTGGGAGATAATGAAAATCCCCATGACAAAATATGTTTCATAGAAAGAAGAAAAGCGGATGACATTGAAGAGACAGAGGTTTACACAAAATATGCCAATGGAACTGAAGAGCTCTCTCCCTTTAAAACGCTTAAAGCAGTAAAAGATTTTTGTAAGAAGGATCTGGCGGAAAATAAAGAAGGTATTTATGAAAAATTTGTTTCCCCTACACAATTTGTAGCCAGTACTCTTGGCGTTGCGCTGGATCATCTTGGTTCCGATGATTTTGATAACTATGATTTACAAAATCTTGTCAAATCTGAGTTGGTATGCAAGATCGTAATGGCGCCGATAGACCAAGACGGTCTGGAAACACGCGTTATTAACATTCCGCTGCGAGATAATGAAAATTCCCATGACAAAATATGTTTTATTGAAAGAAGAAAATCGGACGATTCCGCACAGACAGAAGTTTATGCAAAATATGCCAGTGGAACTGAAAAGCTGTCTGTCTTCAAAACGCTTGAGGCAGTAAAAGAATTCTTCAAGAAGGGTCTGGCGGAAAATAAAGACGGCATTTATGAAAAATATGTTTCCCGTGCCCAATTTGTAGCCAGTACTCTCGGCGTTGCGCTGGGTCATCTGGGTTCCGACGATTTTGATAACTATGATTTGAAAAATTTTGCGAAATTTTTTAATCTGAATGTTGACATTCTGGATGTGGAAGCCTGCAAAGGGTTAGCGAAATTAAAGTCGCCAGAAATTGCTTTCTTAATCAAAATGAGAACCAGTCCCGTCCATGCCGATGGCTGGAATCCTGATAATACTCACCATCTTCTTAGTATGATTAATTTCGGTTTATATAATGGCGTGAGTGCTGTGTATGACCTTATTTTTTCAAAAGAAACGATGAGAAATTGTGTCGCTATTACTGGCAAAATTTTGGAATTGAGCGTTCAGTTAGATGCTGGAAATGATACTCCTGCATATACGGAAAAGTTTTTTGTTGAAGAAACCAATAAGGTAAATTTGACCTACTTTATGTCGGGAAAAGATGAGGCTAATTATGTTGCATTATCAATTAATGGCATCGAAGAAAAAATTTCAGGAATAAATATCTACGCGCTGCAGCAGTCTATTGGTAAGAAATTAAAAGCCACTTCCGAAAATATCATAAGTATTGATCCCCAATTTCTCAAAACAACGTTCGATAATATGGTAAATGTAGAGCTTCAGCGTACTCTTGTGGTCTATTCACAGCCGGATACCGAGAGAACCAATACTCATAGAGAACAAATTAACTTGGATTGGGTAAGAGCTAAGGAAGGATCGGTCCTTATTCAACCTCATGAGAACCAGCGGCCTTTTCGTTACCCAGATTTATTTGAGGAATCGAATTTGGGAGTAACAGACCAAGGACGAATTGCGTTTCCAGATACCACAAGAAAAAATATCGCTTTATTGCAACTTGAACAGAATTATGCACTATTCGGGACTGCAATAACCAGGGCGGGAGCTGCATTTACTACTGGTGAGCCTACCAACTGGGAAATGCAAAAAAAATATACGCGCAGAATAACTGTTATCCCCGCAGACTTTGCTCAAACAATGGAATTATGGGTAACAGGAACGGCCGTTTTTGGTCAGAAGTTGATCAATTGGGAAGGAAAATTTAAGGTAACTGATGCGTTTTACGATACTCTGGATAAGGACGATGTTATAGACACTAAAGCGCATGGAATCGATATTGCGACTGTGAAACTAACTAAAGCCGAATGGTCGACATTTGAAGAGGAAGATTACCGGCGGATGCAGGAAACTAGTAGGCATGAAATGGCCTGTCAAATAATATGTCAAAAAATTGAACCCGATTACTTGAAGGGTGAAGAAATTCTTACAGTTGTCTTAAATAGTGGTGAAAGAATAATTTATACAGGAAAGGCGAGTGGGCAACTTTTTGTTCGCATGAATGATGGAAAAGAATTTGAACATCCCACTCTAATTCGTAATATAAAAGACTTGAAGGCTTTCTGTATAGAGGATATGTCTAAAAATGTTGAGCTTTACAAGCAAAGCAGCAGGCAATCACCTGAGTTAAAGCCGCTGTTCAGACAAGCAAAATTGCATCCTGAATTAAGCAAGCAAGTAGGGATTGAATTTAACAACAACCTATTGAAAAAAATAGAAAAGGCTTATGAGCTACAACCGGAAGACCTCGATGCGGCATTGGCTTGCGTGACCGGATCATCAACTCAGAATACGATTAATGGTTTGCAATTCTTAGAATTGGCTAGGCTACACAATACTGTGAGCAAGGTTGGTAGTGCTGATTTCGATGAACCGGCTCTAAAGCATATTATGGATGTTTATAATTTAGAGGATAATGAATATAGTCAACATTTCGAAACCTTTAAATTAACGCATCATTTAGCACATTTAAATGAAGATGTGTTACTTAAATTTCATGAGTTGCGCGGTAAACGCCCAATACCAGCAGATGAATATAAAATTTTTCTGGAACACCATGGATTGGATGCTTTAACAAAAAACGATCTATTCCTTTTAGAATCAATAGGTCATGATAAGCTGCAACATATCTCGGCAACAATTTTCCAGCAATATCCTGCCCTAAAAGTGGGGGAAAAGCAGATTCTGCTAGCCATCGAACGGGAAAAATTTAATCCTCAGAATCGCTCATATAATGATGATATAGCGCAAAATATTGTGGATTCGGAAAAAGTTAATAATAATGTTCGGGAAATGGTTCATAGCTTTTACAGGCCTGGTGATAAAGGAAATAAACCTCAGTGGTATAAACAGCCAGAAATTTTAGAGGAAGAAAAGAATCAACGCTTGTTAGCGGGGCTAAATAGTAAAAGTTTTGATCCAGGTACCTTATTTTGTGTCTTAGGCTATTCAAGGTCGGGCGATATCATGCTCATTAATCCCTTAGTGAAGCTTGCACTTACACACCGTTACAAAAGATATGATAATGAAGAAATACAACGCATGAATGCAAGGGACTCTAATCACACAAATGTGATAGTCGGGAAAGAATACTCCGATCATTATATTAATAATCAAAATGCTATCGATCTGCTGTGTTCAGAGGTTCTTGCCGAAAATGGAACATTGCATGTGAAGACTGAACGAGCTGACAGAAATTCCTTAGTGTGATCGGGTTAAATATAGTCTGCTACCCCTAATCGTAATGGTCAGATTAGTTTAATTTATCCAAATTCTAAAATGTAAACCGTTGATCTACTCATAAACGTACCTACGTGGTAAATGCGGCTGACGGCTTAGCTATGTGCTGTGCCGTGTACACCATTGACGGCAGTAAATATTCCTTTAGGTGGGACAGAGCGCTGCCATAGCTTTTTCCAGGCAACTAATTGGGCAGCACTGGCGAAAGCATCTGAATGCACTAATGGACCTTGTAACTCTCCCTTGATTTAGAAGAGCACGTCGATCCAAACCGACACAAAGCGCGGTAAATCAAGCGGCTCCCCACAATGGCTATTACGAAAACTTGATACAAATCAAGTTAATCAATGTCGACGTATTTCAGAATAGAACAGCCGCACTTGTAAATCAAAGAAATCGCCTTATTTATGGGTTTGACATACTCATTATTAATGTTTTTGGAGGGTTTTATGCGCTTTGATAAACTGACTACAAAATTACAAGCTGCTTTGGCTAATGCACAAAGTTTAGCGGTTCGCCATGACAATCAATATATTGAACCCGTACACATTTTGCTCGCTTTACTGGGCGATGACGATGTTTCTGCCAGTTCCTTATTGCAACGCGCGGGTGTAAATGTGGCAGCCCTGACAGCATCCTTAAATGGGGCGCTAGGCCGGTTTGCCAAAGTGTCGGGGAATGCAGGTGAGGTGCAATTTAGTCGTGAATCCTCTTCCTTATTAAATTTGGCCGAAAAAGAATCCCACCAAAGGGGCGATCAATTTTTGGCTTCCGAGATGGTGCTTTTAGCATTTTGCGATGATAAATCCGAAGCTGGACAGTTAGCCAGGCAACATGGCTTGAAGAAGGCTGCAATGCAAGCCGCAATTGAGGCTGTCCGGGGTGGGGCGGGGGTGGATGCGCCTGAAGCAGAAGGGCAGCGTGAAGCGTTAAAGAAATACACGATAGATATTACGGCACTTGCTCGTAAAGGAAAGCTAGACCCCGTGATTGGCCGGGACGATGAAATCCGTAGAACCATTCAGATATTGCAGCGTCGCAGTAAAAATAATCCGGTTTTAATCGGTGAACCCGGCGTCGGAAAGACTGCGATTGTGGAAGGCTTAGCTCAGCGAATTGTAAACGGAGAGGTTCCAGAAAGTCTAAAGTCCAAGCGCGTTTTATCTTTAGATATGGCGTCCTTGTTAGCCGGTGCTAAATACCGTGGAGAATTTGAGGAACGATTGAAATCGGTGCTGAAAGAAATTGCTTTAGATGAAGGCCAGACGATTGTTTTCATTGATGAGTTGCATACCATGGTTGGTGCCGGCAAAGCCGAAGGTGCCATTGACGCTGGCAATATGTTGAAACCTGCTTTAGCTAGAGGTGAATTGCATTGCGTGGGTGCTACTACTTTAGACGAATACCGCAAATACGTGGAAAAAGATGCGGCATTAGAGCGTCGGTTTCAAAAAGTCCTCGTCGACGAGCCCAGTGTGGAAGCGACAATTGCTATTTTGCGTGGGCTACAAGAAAAATATGAATTGCATCATGGGGTGGATATTACCGATCCGGCAATTATCGCCGCGGCTGAATTATCACATCGATACATTACCGATCGCTTTTTGCCCGATAAAGCAATCGATTTAATTGATGAAGCCGCAGCAAAAATCAAGATCGAAATTGATTCACGGCCAGAAGTTATGGATAAGTTAGATCGTCGTACTATTCAATTAAAAATTGAACGTGAAGCGATGAAAAAGGAAACAGACGAGGGATCAAAAGCACGGTTGAAATTGCTGGATGAAGAGATCGTTAAGTTAGAACGAGAATATGCTGATTTGGAAGAAGTTTGGAAAGCAGAAAAGGCTCTAGTACAAGGTAGTACCCAGATTAAAGAGGAAATTGAAAAAGTACGATTGCAAATGGAGGAAGCGCGCCGAAAAGGCGATTGGCAAGCCATGTCCGAACTTCAATACGGTCGGCTGCCTGAACTGGAAGCACAACTAAAGCAAACGGATAAGACTGAGGCAGAAAAGGGCGCGGAAGGTACAGCGGCTCCAAAATTACGTTTGCTGCGCACTCAAGTAGGTGCAGAAGAAATAGCCGAGGTCGTCTCGCGTGCTACAGGTATTCCTGTGTCACGCATGATGACGGGAGAGCGCGAAAAACTATTACGCATGGAAGAGCAGTTGCATCAGCGATTAGTTGGACAAGACGAAGCTGTCGCGGCCGTTTCGGATGCAATACGCCGTTCGCGTGCTGGTTTAAGTGATATAACGCGTCCTTATGGATCGTTCTTATTTTTAGGCCCGACTGGCGTGGGTAAGACAGAGTTGTGTAAAGCGTTGGCCAATTTTTTATTTGATAGTGAAGAGGCGTTGATCCGCATCGATATGAGCGAGTTCATGGAAAAACATTCCGTAGCACGTTTAATCGGTGCGCCACCCGGCTATGTGGGTTACGAAGAAGGTGGTTATTTGACTGAAGCAGTCCGTCGTAAACCCTATTCGGTTATTTTGTTAGACGAAGTAGAAAAGGCGCATCACGATGTGTTTAATGTGTTGTTGCAAGTTTTGGACGATGGTCGGATGACGGACGGACAGGGGCGGACTGTTGATTTTAAAAACACGGTCATCGTCATGACATCAAACCTCGGCTCACATCGTATTCAAGCCATGGAAGAGAAAGATCCTGCTGTAGTCAAGATGACCGTTATGGCCGAAGTACGCGAACATTTCCGTCCTGAGTTCGTAAATCGTATCGATGAAATAGTGGTATTCCATTCGCTGGATGCAAAAAATATTGGGGCGATCGCCAAACTTCAACTGGGTATTTTGCAGGAACGTTTAGCCAAGTTAGAAATTGGACTTGAAATCAGCAAAGAAGCCTTAATGATAATTGCCGAAGCTGGCTACGACCCCGTTTACGGAGCGCGACCATTGAAACGTGCCATTCAACAAATGATAGAGAATCCTTTGTCAAAAATGTTGTTGGAGGGTCGGTACGGACCTAAACAGGTTGTGCGTATTGGGGTTAAAGGCGGACATTTGGTTTTTGATTAAGGTCAATTACCCGACAGCGGCATAGGTCAGTTTCTCTCTCTTAGAGCGAACGAGACATAAACCTGGCGTTAGAGTCATTTCTACAAATGACCGTAACGCCAGAGAAAAAATGGTCCGAGAGGATACTCTTGATTATCGTTCGTTGGCAATCTGTGTAAAATGTATCGCTTCTAGCCACCAAGTCGCCAACTATTCCTTCATTTAGAAAAAATTGTTACTTGGCATTTGCTATGCATCTATCCGCGTACATAGGTAATCCAGGCCAACCAGAGCTTACGAATAGGCGTTAACGAAATACGTTGATTCAATACATGGAAGCCATCATTTTTAATTTCGACTAATAAGGTACGATAGATTCTAGCCATAATTAAACTAGTACGTTGTGCGCGCCGGTCTTCTTTTGGGAGGACGGCAAGAGCCGCTTCATAACACGATTGCGCGCGCTCGTATTGAAATTGCATTAATGCCACAAATTGATCACTGTGTCGTGCATTTAGGACGTCGGCAGCCGTGACGCCGAATTGCTGTAATTCATTCACAGGTAAATAAATACGCCCCTTACGGGCATCCTCGCCCACGTCACGGATGATATTAGTAAGCTGAAAAGCCAGTCCTAATTTTTCGGCAAACTCGATTGTTTTCGGGTTGGTCACACCGAAAATACGCGCTGACAATATTCCCACTACGCCAGCAACATGCCAGCAATAATGTTTTAAATTGATGTAATCCAGATAGCGTGTTTGATTTAAATCCATTTCCATACCATCAATGATGGCGAGAAAATTTTTGACATCTAACTCGTAATTACCTAAATGTGGAGACAAAGCGCGGGAAACAGGATGCGTTGGGGCTCCTGCAAACATCGCATTTATTTCACCGCGCCACCAATTAAGCTTTTGCCGTGCGATAGAGTCTTCAGAGGTTTCATCCACTGCGTCATCTACCTCCCGACAAAATGCGTATAAGGCGGTTATTGCTAAACGCCGCGATTTGGGTAAAAACAGAAAGCTGTAGTAAAAACTTGAGCCACTTTGGGCAGCTTTGTCCTGGCAGTATTCGTCTGGAGACATTTGAGATCCAAGTCGGATTAAAAAAGAAAAGCATATATGAGACCGCTGCACAACAACCCACTGTGCGAGCCAAATAGGGCGTTGCAGTGCTCGCAATCCTCATGTACTCAAAAGTACATGAGGATTGCTGCGCTCCGTGCGCCATGTCGTTGGTCTGTTCGCCACGGTTATACAGAGGTCTCTATACAGGGGTATATGCTATCCGAGTGCGTTATATGCTCAAAGCAAATACTTAAAAAAATAAAAAAAATAGTTGGCATCAATCAATATACGGTTAAGATTTCGCTTGCTCAAAAATTAGTGACTCAAAAATAAATAGGAAATAATAAATGAAACAGCTTTCATCGCGTGTCGGATGGTTACTTTTAGCCTTAATTGGCGCATTTTCGCTAGGCTATGTTGCCTTAAGTCGCGGCGAGACCATTAATGCTTTGTGGATCATTGTTGCTGCTGTTTCTGTTTACTTAATTGCTTACCGTTATTACAGCCGTTTTATTGCTCATAAAGTGTTGGGCCTGGATCCTACTCGCAAAACCCCTGCATATAAGCACAATGATGGTTTAGATTACGTTCCGACCAATAAATACGTATTGTTCGGGCATCACTTTGCGGCCATCGCGGGCGCTGGGCCTTTGGTTGGTCCAGTTTTGGCGGCGCAGATGGGGTATTTGCCTGGCGTATTATGGATATTAGCTGGCGTGGTGTTGGCTGGTGCAGTGCAGGATTTTATGGTGTTGTTCGTATCAGTACGGCGTGACGGACATTCTCTAGGCGATTTGATCAAGTCAGAATTAGGCCCTATTCCTGGAGTCATTGCTCTGTTTGGTTGCTTTATGATCATGACCATTATTCTGGCCGTTTTAGCATTGATTGTGGTGCAAGCCCTCACCCATAGTCCTTGGGGAACTTTTACTGTCGGCGCTACCATTCCCATCGCTTTATTGATGGGAATCTATATGCGTTATATTCGACCAGGTAAAATTGGAGAAATTTCATTAGTCGGGTTTATTTTGTTGATGTTCGCGATCTATTTCGGGGGATACATTGTGGCAAACCCTGAGTGGCGCAGCTGGTTTGATTTTGACGGCAAACAACTCACTCTGGCTTTAGTTGCTTACGGTTTTATTGCTGCAGTTATTCCTGTTTGGTTGCTACTAGCACCACGTGATTATTTATCTACATTTCTGAAGATCGGTACTATTACTGGATTAGCAGTGGGCGTGTTATTCGTGGCGCCCGAACTCAAGATGCCAGCAGTGACTCAATTCATTGATGGCTCCGGTCCTGTCTGGGCAGGTAGTCTGTTTCCATTCTTATTCATCACCATTGCCTGTGGGGCGGTCTCTGGTTTTCATGCGCTGATTTGTTCCGGTACCACTCCAAAGATGTTAGAGAACGAAAGTCATATACGCTTCATTGGTTATGGTGCCATGCTAATGGAATCGTTCGTAGCAATGATGGCTTTAGTGGCAGCATCCGTGATCGATCCCGGCATTTATTTTGCGATGAACAGTCCGGCAACGGTGATTGGTACGACACCAGAAGCGGTGGCTGCAGTAGTGAATAGCTGGGGATTTGTAATCACCCCTGACGTGTTAATCCAAACGACGAAAGATATTGGTGAAACAACGATTTTATCTAGAACAGGCGGTGCACCTACGTTAGCGGTCGGTATGGCACACATCTTGCATCAATTCATGGGTGGCGAAAAGATGATGGCATTTTGGTATCATTTTGCTATTTTATTCGAAGCGTTATTCATTTTGACTGCCGTTGATGCTGGAACTCGGGCGGGTCGATTTATGCTGCAAGATTTATTGGGGACATTTATTCCTGCGTTAAAGCGTACCGATTCGTTACCAGCGAATTTAATTGCAACGGGTATTTGCGTTACATTATGGGGCTACTTTTTATACCAGGGGGTGGTTGACCCACTTGGTGGAATTAACACCTTATGGCCACTATTTGGCATTGCAAATCAGATGTTAGCAGCAATAGCACTCACCTTGTGTGCTGCAATTCTATTTAAGATGAAGCGTCAGCGTTATGCATTGGTAGCTATTGTTCCAGCCCTGTTTTTGCTGGTTTGTACGTTAACAGCAGGGTGGATGAAAATATTCGATGACAATCCCAGAGTAGGATTTTTAGCGATTGCCAATCAGTTTTCAGTTGCATTAGAACAAGGTGTTATTATGGCTCCAGCGGGTTCCCTCGAAGAAATGAGCCGTTTAATTTTTAATAACCGTTTAGATGCAGGACTGACATTGTTATTTATGTTTGTTGTGTTGAGTGTAGTAGGATTTGGGTTGCTTACTGCTATTCGATCGTTAAAAAGTGCTTTACCCACTTCGAAGGAAACGCTTTTCGAAACTGTATGATTACGGCCGACTATGCTTGATTTTTTTCGATCTCGGCGAATGTGATCTCTCAAGAAAACAAATGGAGGAGACCCCTGCAAAACTGTAACGAGAGATCCATAGGCAAGGTGCACGGAGCGCAGTAACCGGAATGTACATGAGTACATGAGGATTGCGGGTACCGCGCAACGCTGCATTTTGGCTCGCGCAGTAGGTAGGGCAGAGGTCTGTTGAGCTAAATTGCAAATTCAAATAGCTAAAGGGGTATCTCATGTTTGAAGAGCTTAACAAGGCTGGTAAATATCTGGGGCACGCCGCTCGATTAATGGTCGGAATGCCAGATTACGATGTCTACGTAAGCCATATGCGTAACAACCATCCTGAACAACATTGCATGACTTACGAAGAATTTTTCCGTGAAAGACAGGAAGCACGCTATGGAGGAAAAGGCGCCGGCAAATGTTGTTAGGAATTCCAATTAAATAAAGACACCTCTGCACACAACTGTAGCGAGCGAGCCGACGGAAGGGGCATGGAGCTCCATAATTGGCATTTACTCAAGTACATGAGAATTGCGAGCAACGTAAAACGCCATATTTGGCTGACGCAGTAGATTGGGGAGAGGTCTCTTAAAAGAAGATTAAACAATGACTCAATCTGCAGTCAAACGTTACCTCCCCTGGGTAGTGGCAGCGGCGGTATTTATGGAGCAGCTCGACTCAACTATTGTCAACACCGCGGTGCCGACCATGGCCGCCGATTTAAATGTTCTCCCCTTAAGCTTAAAGGCGGTGGTCACTAGCTCCCTTCTCAGTCTGGCCCTTTTTATTCCCGTAAGTGGGTGGATCGCTGATCGTTTCGGCACCAGGCGGGTATTTAAGTATGCAGTCCTCATCTTTACCCTATCCTCGTTAATCTGCGGGATTTCTCTCAATGTACCTATGTTAATCGCCGCACGAGTTTTGCAGGGTATGGGGGCCGCGTTAATGATACCTGTTGGGCGCCTCGCCATCATTAGGACCTTTCCTAAATCGGAATTATTAGCTGCGATGAATTTTGTGATTATTCCTGCTCTGATCGGACCGTTATTAGGACCGTTGATAGGAGGTCTCATAGTGCAATGGCTTTCTTGGCGGGTAATTTTCTTTGTCAATATTCCTGTGGGGCTAATTGCGCTGAATTTAAGTCATCGATTTATGCCCGATTATTTTTGTGAAGAACAACGTCCCTTAGATTTTCTGGGGTTAAGTTTATTCGCGTCGGGAACAGCATTAATGTCATGGGTGCTAGAAATATTTGGGGAGCACGGTTTAAGCACTAAATGGCTTTCGCTCTGGTTTATAGTCTCGCTCACTTTGCTCGCCGCATATATGCGTCATGCGCACAAGCATGCTTATCCGCTACTAGATTTAACGCTATTCAGAATTCGCACTTTTCGCGTTTCCGTTGCTGGTGGTTTCATCACCCGATTAGGCATAGGCGCCTGCCCATTATTAATTCCACTGCTTTATCAGCTTGGTTTGGGGTTGCCGGCCTGGCAAGCGGGTCTACTGATGACGCCATTAGCCCTGGTTGCCATAAGTATGAAAATGATGGCACCCAAAATCCTAGCGTGCCTCGGTTACCGAAAAATTTTGGTTTTTAATACCGGCATGATAGGTATCACCATAATGTCCTTCACCTGCATGAATTCCATGGCTTTCGCCGATATTCAAAAAGCGGATTCAAGCATGGCCAGCACAATCACCAGTTCACTACAACAACTTTCGATGAGTTTCGGTCTGGCGTGTGG
>JAJNBE010000036.1 GCA_021155915.1 Solimicrobium sp.
TGGAGCAAATTCGATATTTCTTGGCGATAAACTATTGACAACGCCTAATCCTGACCAGTCGGATGACCGCGCTTTGCTGGCGAAGCTCGGAATTAAGGCACGCGTTAAGGTTGATAGCGGGCAGTGTAAGTAAAGTACAAGAAAGTATAAAGATTCTTAGAATCAATAACTAGGCAAACTGGCTGGTCTGAGAATATTGAGAAGTTATTTCAAAAACTTCTCAAGAAAGGAAGCAAGCTAGACGATTTTTTATGGAAACCGATAGGTCTGCAGGGCTTTTCAAGATCAAAAAGTTTTTAGGTCGGGCAATACTTCCCAGAAAAAGTGGCAAAAACTGCAAATTTTTTTTTGGACCACTAGAGCGGTCATGTCGTGCGACGTCATCAAATTTCATTTTCTCAGACAACCTGCTTCCACGTACAACTACGTCATAAGATCTATCTCCCCTATTTGGTCTCGGAATTTTTAATAAGTTGCCAGACAGCCAACTAATGTGTTGTTTTTCTCCTTAATTGGGCTGATTTTGTTGACATCGCATTGGCATAAATGGTTCCATGCCAACCCCGAAATGGCTTTTCATAAATCGTTGAAAAAAGTCAAAAGACGACAGTCTAGGTAATGAATAAATATTTGAACTTAACTTGAAGGAGAAGCAAGAATGTTGGTAGAAACCATGATGTCCCGATCTTTACGTTTGATGTTTTCCAGTGGTGTGGCACTTAGCATTGGAATGCTGGCACAACCCGCGTTTGCGCAAGCAATCGAAACAACAACACAACCTGCCCAAACTAGCCAAAAAGCTAATGCCTCAACAGAATCAGCTGTACAGCGTGTTGAAATCACCGGTTCGAACATTAATCGTGCCGAAACTCAAACACCCAGCCCTGTTCAAATTATTACTGCTGAAGAACTAAAGAAATCTGGCTACACCAGCGTTGCTCAAGTATTGAGTAACATCACTGCAAACGGACAAGGAACACTGAACCAAGCCTTTTCCGGCTCATTTGCCGGTGGTGCATCTGGTATTTCACTGCGCGGTTTGACTACTTCCGCCACATTGGTGTTAATAGATGGGCACCGCATGGCGTCTTATCCTTTATCCGATGATAATCAACGTTCCTTTGTTGACGTATCTAATATTCCATTTGACATAGTGGAACGGATTGAAATTTTGAAAGACGGTGCATCCGCTATTTATGGATCCGATGCGATAGCTGGTGTTATCAATGTTATTTTAAAGAAAAGCCTTGTTGGTACGAAAGTGAACGTAGAAGGTGGAGCAACAACTGCAGGCGGCGGAAAAGCAGTGCATATGTCCGTTTCCCATGGTTTTGGTGACCTTGATACAGACGGATATAACGCCTACGGAGCAATTGAATATCGACACGAAGATAAAATTTTGGAATCGCAACGCACCGGTAAGGGAGACTGGATCCGCAAAGATTGGAAGGATGTTGGTGGGCGCGACTGGACTTCAGGTTCGACATTTTTTGCCAATCCTGCAACATTGGGTCAAGTGTACTTAGTAAATCCCAGTAACAGCCAAACGCGTGCTTTTTATCCGGGCGGCAGTTGTACTGAGGCTATGTTGGCGGCAAATAATTGCAAATTTGTAAGACCTTGGTCTGAGATTACACCAGAAACGTCCAATTTAAATGTGCTAGCCAGCTTTTCTAAAAAACTGAACGACGGATGGAAGGTGGATGTAAAAGGATCTATGTTCAAAAGCGAAGCGGAATCAGCTTCAAGCCCACTCCGCACAAACATGGCTTATACGGGTGGGCGGAGTGTTAACCCAATAATTAAAGTAGCAAACGGAGTGCCTGTTTCTATCGGCACTCCGGGACTTCCACCCTTGAAACTGCCGGCGAACAACCCCTATAACTTGTTGGGTGTTGATGCATACGTAAATGGCGTGATTCCTGGCGGTACTCCGCCTATTAGCAAGTTCGATTCAACAGCCTGGCGTTTGGTCGCTGACTTAACAGGTACCTTCGCTGAATGGGATATAAAGACTTCGGTAGGCTTTACCAAAATACAGACGGATCAAACAAGATCGGGCCTGACGGATGCGGTTGCACTTCAAAATGCATTTAATAATGGGATGAACCCTAATGCGCCAACATCCTCAGAGTTAGCCGCTATTTTTCGAACCGCTAGTGCAACTGCTGTTTCCAAGTTAATGTTTGCAGAACTGAATGCAACACGTCCAATTTTTGCTTTAGCTGGTGGAGATTTTGTTTTAAGTACAGGTGCGAGTTTTATTCGTACTGAACTCGACGCTCGTGCTCCTGAGCTTGTTGCAAAGGGCATTCTTGGAGGCAATAACGCGTATGTGTTAGGTAAGCAATCGAATACAGCGCTATATGCTGAATTTGCTGCACCGGTTACTAAAACCTTAGAAATTGATGGCGCAATACGTTACGACCATTACGATACAGGCATAGGTAACTCTCTAGTTCCTAAAGTGGCATTTAAATGGACGCCAAACTCGGTTATTGGAGTGCGCGGTACTTATTCACAGGGATTCAGGGCGCCGAATGCCGCAGAATCGGGTCAGGCAGGGTCAACATATTTGTACGGTAACACAAATGATCCAAAATTGTGCCCTGGGGAAGGCGAGGCAGCTGGTGATGTGGCTTCAACCTGCGCTATCAATCCGCCCTACTTTCAATTTTCAAACAGCGCTCTCTCGCCGGAAAAATCAAAATCAACTACATTCGGCTTCATCTTGGAGCCGGTTAAAGGATGGGTTTCTACGCTTGATTTTTATCAGATCAAAGTTTCCAATCAAATCGTCTCAGTACCAGAAGATATAAGTAACGCTGTCCGTGACTCGGATAAGTTCCCGCAGGACTGTTCAGACGGTAATGGGGGTGTAGAGACATGTACACCCTCAGTCGGCCGTATTATATATATACCTGCAGGTTACCAAAATGCCAGTTCAGTAAAGACTTCTGGATTTGAATTAGGATCTCGATATAAGTTTAATTTGGGCGGTTTGGGTAACGTAACGGCGGACTTAGATTGGTCTCACATGACGAGTTACGTTCTGGCAATGTCAGGCGATTCCTATGAGTTGGCTGGTACTCATGGTCCAACAATTGTTGGAGGCGCTACGGGTAGCCCTAAAGATCGTGTTCAGGCTTCCTTTACTTATGATAAAAATGCATTGTCAGTAACCACTACCTTCAACTGGATTGGCAGCATGTCAATAACCGATCCTTCAGGTCATATTGATACCTGTAACGATGGTGGACAGTACTGGGGTTGGTTTACAGGAGATGTTCCTTCGCAATATTGTAAAGTTCCGTCCTTCCTGGATGTCGACTTAACAGTACGTTACAAAGTGAATAAAGACATGATGGTTCATTTAAATGTACTTAATCTATTTGATAAACAAGCACCCGTTGATTTTGGTACCTATGGCGGTGGTCAATTTCCTTTCAATCCATCCATGCACATAGCCGGAGCAATTGGTCGAAATATTAATCTGGGGTTGAACTATAAGTTCTAATAAATACGCAAACACGTTATATTAGGCAGCAATAGTTGGTAAAACATGAAATGCCGCAGGATTAAAATTCTGCGGCATTTTGTTATTTATTTTGAGGTTAATTATTTCGAGAATTTACTCACTATTGTCTCGGTTGTTTTGGTCCGGTGAGGCCAACAGTTGTATCGTAAGGCGATTTTTTCAGCTTCTCGAAATGCACCGAATTTCGTCTCAACGCCATGGGTATACGAGTCATTACCAAAGCCTATTGGCATGACGATTTGGGGTATTTTCTTTTCTTTATTCAAAAAATCAATCTAAATAAGGAGTTCTAATGAAAGCGCTAAATACATTTATATTTTTGTCTGCATTTGCGGTGCAAGCAAATGCACAAGAGACTCAGAGCAGTACTGTGTGCAAACAACCGGTTGCGCCAAACGCGCAGGCATCAAGTCTGGTTGTGAAGTCATTTAACAAGCGTTTCGATGAATATAAAGCGTGTACAAAAAATTACATCGACGAACAGCGCGCCATTGAAAAAAAATACGCAGAGCAATCGATCGCCGCACATAATGCCGCAGAGGCCATGGTAAAAAAGTTTAATGACTTTATCATTCTCCTGAACAACCGAAATAAACAGGTTACAGGAAATGAGGAGGAAGATTCTACTCCTTTGAAATAAGCTCAACCTTTTCACTGCTCACTTATAAATTTTGGTTTGGTCGGGCTAACACGGCCGCAACTTTACGCTGCTGTTCCCAAAAGACCACGAATACCATTTCACTGCATAAATGGGGCCAACGGTATTTTTTAAATGTGGCACTGGAAATAGATGTGACGTCCAGCGCGGTTTCTCCAGAGGGCAGGATTGTGACACGGTTCAAAATAAAGTAGGAATGGGTTTAAAAAATGGCCCAATTTTCGATCATGTTTTAACCGAATCGATAATATTTATTAGATTTCCAAAGTTAGAGCGGTGGAATAGAAATGCTGGGTTAGAGTCAAGGGAAACGTATATTTGAATAAAAGAATATTATTTACAACCTCCATTTAATATCAAACGGCTATACTCTTTGTCAGAAGTGCTCATAAGAAGTATATGCGAGTGTGAAGCCAATATTGGCTGCGAACGATAACTTGTGTCGGTCCGGTTCTGTTGATGCAAGTCCGATTTATTTTAAATTTATTCAAGGAAGTTTTTTATGAAAAACCGTGTTTCACTATTTTTGACAACACTTTTTACTACCCTCCTTATCTCTGTTAGTGCAGCGAGTTTTGCTGATGATGCACCCATTACTTCCGCGGTAACTCCGGTAGCTTCCGCAACAGCAGCCATGCCTGTCACTACATTAGATAATCAAGTGCCGGGAAGCCCCGAAGAAATAAATAATGAAGTGCATAACCCCTATGGCTTAGAAGCCCTATGGAAAGAAGGCGACTTTATTGCACGTGGTACTTTATTCATCTTGCTTATTATGTCTATGGGTAGCTGGTATATTTTGATTACCAAACTCTTTGATCAGTTCAAATTAAACGGGCAGGCAAATGAAACAAAAAAAGTATTTTGGCAAACGGAATCCGTGCAAGCGGGTATTGCCACTTTAAAAGAAGGTAGTCCATTTCGTTTCATGGCCGAAACCGCGGCGAAAGCGTCGGAACATCACGAAGGCTTACGTCTGGAAAAAATCAATCTGAACGAATGGGTGTCGATATCTATCCAACGTGCCGTTGACAAAATTAACAGCCGTCTACAAGACGGGCTGGCATTTTTAGCTACCGTTGGATCCACAGCACCGTTTGTCGGTCTGTTCGGGACAGTATGGGGAATTTATGGTGCGCTGACAAAAATTGGTATCGCCGGCCAGGCTTCTATTGATAAAGTTGCGGGGCCGGTAGGCGAAGCGTTAATCATGACCGCCTTTGGTTTATTTGTTGCGGTACCGGCGGTACTGGGTTACAACTTTTTGGTCCGTCGCAATAAATCCGCGATGGAAGACGTGCGTGCTTTTGGCGCTGATTTACATCTCGTGTTAATTAGCGGCACCATGGGTGCGTCTGAAGGAAGCCGTTCCACCATAATAAAAGCGAGCTAAAACATGTCGATGACCATAGGTAATAGTGAGGGCGATGAGGAATTAAACAGTACGATCAACACAACGCCACTCGTGGACGTGATGCTGGTGTTGCTGATCATCTTCTTAATTACAGTTCCTGTGGTGACGCATACCGTTCCTGTCAAGTTGCCCAATGAACGTAATCAATTATACAAAACGCATATCGCTGACATTGATCTTTCGATTAATGAGAATGGCGCTATTTTTTGGGGTCAGCAACCCGTTGGCACCAAGGATTTGTTGAAGAGACTTAAAGAGGTAGCGGTATTAACTCCGCAGCCGGCGGTGCATATTCGCGGTGATCAGAATGCACCTTATGAATATGTGGGTAAAGTTCTTCTAACCGTGCAGCGAGCGGGAATAGTTAAAGTTGGCTTTGTGCTGGAACCCGCGGCAAATAAATAGTGCACTATGCAGTTTTAGGTGAAAATATAAGTACTTGAGGTTCGCTCGTTTCTAAATAAACAGCGCATAGATGTTTATATATCTCCTTCCTTTTACGCGAAAACTTTACAAGGGAACGGCCTTACTTGATTAATAGGGCCTTGATTTTGCATAGAGCTATTAATAGTACTACCGGAGAAATAAATGGTAAGGAAGTTTCATTCAATGGCAGTTAAGAAATCGGATGAGTCTGAGGTTATGATCGAGATGAATATGACGCCCTTGATCGACGTCATGTTGGTGCTGATTATTATGCTCATTATTACGATTCCGATTCAAAACCATGCTGTGAATTTGGATATGCCAACGCGCACATCAGTACCTTCGGTGCCACCGGTCGTCATTAATCTTGATATTGATGCGAACGGATTCATTTTTTGGGATGGTAATCAGTTACCTGACCAGGCAGCTCTCGAAATTCAATTACGTGGCGTTGCAGTAATGTCGAATCAATCCGAACTGCACGTACGTGCCAATAAGCTGGTGCCTTACAAAACGGTAGCACGAGTTATGGCCGCCGCGCAGCGTATTGGTGTTACTAAAATTGGTATGGTCGGTAATGAACAGTATGTGGATTAATTTCCTTCTTCTGAAAACGACAGGCTTAGTTTCAAGCCTGTCGAGACTCAATCCGGTAATTTCCAAACATAATCCACTGCAGTCCATGATTGCTGAGGTACTCCATCAATCGTGCCCGCTTTAAATTTACATAAGCTGAGCGCTTTTTTTGCAGCCATATCCAACGATCTTGTGCCAGATGATTTTTCAATTTTTGAATCTGCCACTTGGCCATCTGACGCAATTAAAAACTGTAGCCGAACTGTTCCCTTTTCTTCATTACGTAATGCATTAAGCGGGTACTCCGGTTTCTCGCAAGTAGAGAAATCGACAACAGCGTGCACAACAGAAGGACCAGTTGACGGGGCCGTGTTCGTAGCTTGTTGGACGTGCATTTCCTGTGGTGGCGGTTGAACATCCGTAACGTCTTGTATGGCATTGGGAGCGGGCGGCTGTTGCACCTGTACTTCAGGTAACGGAATAAACGCTTTTGGTGGCGTTACCAGTTTAGGCGGTGATGGCGGAATCTCAGGCGGTGGTGGAGGCGGTGGTTTTATCTCTTCAATTAGCCGCGCTTCTATAGGTAACGCTTTAATAACGGAAATAATTTGCGTTCCTAAGCCATTTAATAGAGCGTAAAAAACGACTGCGTGGATTAATGCGACCGCAGCCACGCCAACCATTTTTTCTCCGTGCATCTGATCGTGTTCTGAGAAATACATAAGGCCCCCGGTCATAAGTTTATTGTTAGCGCGTCGCTGGGGCTATTACGTGCGGCGACTATGTTTTCTATTTACTAACAACATAACTGTAATATAGCTCGCTATATTCAAACCGCAAGATCAACCTGAACTTAATCAAATTTGACGCTATGTGCCGCTACAAATTATCTAAATCATTCATAGTTATCTTTAGTTTTTTTATGCTTCTGACTAACCTTAGTCAGGCCAATTCGGCTGATCCAAAAAAGGTTTTTCGCATCCCAATGGAAGCCCCGGACGACGGTTTCAATATGGTAAAAAGTGTGAACTATTATTCCGGCTTAATCAGTGAAACCATTTTTGAAACCCTACTTACCTACGACTACTTGGCTGAACCGGTTAAGTTGATTCCGCTCACAGCAGAGTCCATGCCGAAGATTAGTGATAACGGAAAAACCTTTGTTTTTCATATCAAAAAAGGCATTTACTTTACGCCCGACCCAATCTTCAAAGGAAAAAGGCGCGAATTGACGGCGAAAGATTATGCTTATTCCATTAAACGTTTTCTCGATCCTGCTAATCGTTCACCATCCCAAAATTTTGTGAATGGAAAAATTGTTGGTTTAAATGAATTAGCGGAAGCAGCAAAAAAATCCGGTAAGTTTGATTACGATGCGCCGGTTGCTGGCTTAACGACGCCGGATCGTTACACGCTGGTCATTAAACTCAACTATACCGATTACAATTTCTTATACGCCATCACTTACAGCAGTTTTGGCGCTGTTGCGCGCGAAGTAGTAGAAGGATATCCAGAAACGTTATCGCATCATCCCGTTGGTACTGGTCCGTACATGCTGAAATCCTATACGCCGCGCAGCGAAATTATTCTGGTTGCTAATCCGAACTGGCGTGGTTTTATTTGGGATTTCAAATCAACGGGAACCGCTTGGGATGACCAGCTTGTGAAAGAAATGAAGGGGAAAAAAATGCCGCAAGTCGGCAGGGTTGAAATCAGTATTCTTGAAGAAGAACAATCCCGTTGGTTAGCCTTCAGGGACGGACAATTCGATGTTGATTATATGCCAGCAATTGCAGCGTCTTCTGCTTTAGACGGCGCGCAATTGAAACTCGAGCTGAGAGAACAGGGGTTAAAAATGTACCGTGCGTATGAGCCGGACATCACTTATGCCGCATTTAATTTTCGTGATCCGGTACTGGGCGGGAATAGCTTAGAGAAAAATGCTCTACGCCGCGCCATTATAATGGCCTACAATCTCCAGGACGATATTGCCGTGTTGCGCATGGGGCAAGCGGAGCAAGCTCAAATGTTGGTGGCGCGTGGCTTGATTGGGCACGACCCCAATTACCGTAATAGCACCGGCTATAACATTCCTCTGGCAAATAAATTACTTGATTATTTCGGTTATAAGCGCGGTGCCGATGGCTATCGCACTTTTCCGAATGGACAACCTCTCTTGGTTCAATTCCCTACTACTGAGACGTCCTCTGCCGTGACGATGTCGGAAATATGGAAGCGTGGATTAAAGAAAATTGGGCTGCATTCTGCATTTCCGGTAAATAATTTTGCCGATAATATAAAAGCAGCGAATCAATGCAAACTCATGGTCTTTTCGGGTGCATGGATAGCCGATTATCCTGATGGTGAAAATTTTTACCAGCTTTTTTATGGGCCCAATGCTCTGCGTGGTAACTACGGTTGTTATCAATCTGCTGCTTACGATGCCCTCTATGACAAAGTTGTGAGCCTGCCGCCGGGCTCGGAACGGAATGCGTTATACCAGCAGATGAACCGACAAATGGAAGCCGATAGCGCGATGGTGTTACAAACAACACGTATTCGCAGTTGGCTGATACAGCCTGAAGTTTTAGGATATAAAAGGCATTCAATAATGCACGCTAACTTTCAATATATAGACATGGCGCGTAACAATAAGCGTGATACAAAAAAATGACTGCCTACATAATCAAACGTCTCTGGCAAATGCTGCCCACTTTGCTTGGGGTTATATTGCTCGTGTTTTTTCTGTTCAATTGGGTTGGGGGTGACCCAGCCTACATTCTGGCAGGAAGAATGCCCAATCCGGCGCAGATTGCCAATATCCGCACTCAATTGGGCATTGATCAGCCTTATTATGTTCAGCTTTGGATATTCATCAAACAAATTGCTACGTTTGATTTCGGATCAAGCTGGAGTACAGGCGAATCTGTTTCTAGTATTCTCGCTACCCGTATAGGCCCTTCCTTAACGGTACTCCTTCCGCTCACCATTATAGAAACGGCTATTGCCATTTTTTTGGCTCTGACCTTCGCCTTTATTCGGGGGACGTTGACTGACCGGCTCATCGTGACCGCCTGTACAGTTGGCATGTCAATCAGTATTTTGGTGTATATCATTGTGGCGCAATATATGTTCGCCTATAAGCTCAATTTATTCCCGGTTCAAGGTTGGGGAGAAAACTTTGCGGAAAATTTATTTCACTATTCGGCCCTACCTATTTTGATTGGATTAGCCGTTTCTATTTCGCCTGATTTACGATTATTCCGTACTTTCGTATTGGATGAGGTAAATCAGGATTATGTGCGAACAGCGCGAGCAAAAGGGTTATCAGAGCAACGTATTGCATGGGTTCATGTCTTACGTAATGCGTCGATTCCGATGATTACACATGTTATGGCAGGCTTACCCGCGTTATTAATTGGTGCTTTTATGATCGAACGATTTTTTGGCATCCCTGGTATCGGGCGGGAAATTATTATTGCTGTGGAACGAAGCGATTTCCCAGTGATTAAAGCCATTACCATATATGTAGCGATAGCCACTATGCTGTTTAATTTGCTGGCAGATTTGCTTTATCAGGCGGTGGATCCGCGGGTGAAATTGACGTGAATATTACTGACCTCTGCATAGCTGTACCGAGCGTGTCAAAGACAAGGCGGTACGGAGCGCAGCAACGGAATGTAGTTTAGAGACCTCTGCATACGCGGTGTTTGGGGTTACACACTGGTGCTCGCAATCCTCATGTACTTAAGTACACTCCAGTTGCTGCGCTCCGTGCGCCTTGGCTTTGACTCGCTCGCTACGGTTATGCAGAGGTCTCCTTTAGCAGATGAGAGAAGTGAGGGCTATATACCCTTAGCTACTCATACGTAAAAATAAACAAATTAACCTTATAAAAATATGAATTCCAACTCTCCCAATCTTTGGTTGCTTGCATGGCGGCGTTTATGCACAGACCGTATAGGCTTATTCTCACTCGCCATTGTGGCTGCCTATTTATTAATCGTTATCGCCTCTGCTATCGGATTAATCGCATCCGACTGGGACGAAGAAATTGCTATTAATTATGCCGCTCCGGGCTTTATTGGCGCACAAAAAGCCTTGGTCAATTTGGATAATTTTAGCAAAGAAGTACTGCCAGAAAACCCAATCGATCCTTTGAACGATATTATTAAACAATTGAATGCCGAACTTAGTGTAGAACAGCCCGTCATCGAGATTAAGAAGCGTACGACGTTGCCGTTTGGCGCTGATAAATGGGGGCGTGACATTATTCAAAAAACCATCAAAGGGGCACAAACTTCCATCACCGTTGGCCTCATCGCGGCATTACTGGCCACATTTTTAGGTACCATTTTTGGTGCATTATCCGGCTATTTCGGTGGTTGGGTAGACGACATATTTAACTGGATTTACAGTATCTTCACCTCCATACCCTACTTATTACTGGTTCTTTCTGTCGCGGCTGTACTGCAGCAAAACGGTGTAATTAATATTGTGCTCATATTGGCTCTTACTGGGTGGACAGGCACCTTTCGCTTGATTCGTGTGGAATATATGAAACATAAAGAGCGCGAATACGTCTTAGCCGCGGATGCCATTGGTGCGTCCAATTACCGAAAAATGTTTGCCCATATTTTTCCGAATGTGAGTCACATAGCCTTAGTACAGATGTCGATTTCGGTCGTTAGCTTTATTAAGTCTGAAGTTATTTTGAGTTTTTTAGGGTTCGGTGTACCGGTGGGTGCCGTCTCATGGGGTAGCATATTAGACGAAGCACAGAACGAATTAATTTTAGGAAAATGGTGGCAGCTAGTGGCAGTCACTATTGCGATGGGGGTTTTAGTGACAGCATTTTCACTGTTTACTGATGCGCTGAGGGATGCTCTAGATCCTAAGCTTAAAGGGTTCAATTCAAATTGAGAAACCTTGAAAGTAAAGGTGTTCAGGCAAGTAAGCACGCGTTATCACGATATCGCTCACTGAATAAACAGGAAATTCGGAATGCATTCATCAAACAAAAATTTATTATCCATTGAAAACCTTTGTATCAGTTTCCGCGTAAACAGGAAAGAAAATGTTCACGCAGTTAAAGGCGCTTCCTTCTCTATTCCTAAAAATAGTACCCTCGCTTTAGTTGGCGAATCGGGCAGCGGCAAGTCGGTGACGTCGTTGGCGATAATGGGTTTATTAGCCGTAGAAAATACTCGTATAGATCCAGCAAGTTGTATCTTTTTTGAAGGTAAAAATTTGTTGAGTTTGTCATCAAAGGAACGGCGTCAGTTATGTGGCAAAGATATCTCAATGATTTTTCAAGAGCCAATGACTTCCCTTAATCCAGTATTTACCGCAGGTTTTCAGATTACCGAAGTATTGCGTTTGCATATGGGTATGGACGCTGGACAAGCTCGTGCCCGTGCGTTGGCACTGCTTGACGAAGTCGGTATTCCCTCACCTGTGGCTAAATTTGACGCGTATCCCCATGAACTCTCCGGCGGACAACAACAACGGGTCATGATTGCCATGGCAATTGCATGCGAGCCAAAATTATTAATCGCCGATGAACCGACCACGGCACTCGATGCCACAATACAAAAGCAGATTATTGAGCTAATTAACGCGCTGCGAATTAAGCGCGAGATGTCCGTGCTTTTTATTACGCATGACTTAGCATTAGTGGCTGAAATGGCCGACTCCGTCGTCGTTATGCGCCACGGTGAAGTGCGGGAGATGGGCGAGGTAAAACAAATTTTTCAGGATCCCAGAGATCCCTACACGAAAGCCTTACTCCATTGCCGGCCCACATTAGCCACACGTCCATGGCAGTTGCCTGTAATTAATGATTATCTGCATGAATCCAAACCAACCACTAATCTAACCACCAATGGCACTGTAAACGAGCTTGCAGCCAATCAACGACCGCGCGGCCTATCCGGCAGCGAAGAAATCGTATTGGATGTAGCAAATTTGAGTAAAAGTTTTTATGTGCGTGATGGTTTTTTTGGTCATAAAGAATTTAAAGCCGTCGATAATGTTTCGTTCAAATTGGCGCGGGGGAAAACGCTGGGCATTGTGGGTGAATCTGGCTCTGGAAAAACAACGATTGGATTGACCTTGCTGCGTTTGCATCAGGCGACCAGTGGTGCGGTCCTATTTGATGGCAGAGATATTCTGTCAATGTCGAAGCAAGAATTTATGCCGTACAAAAAGCGTATTCAAATTATTTTTCAGAATCCCTATGCGTCATTGAATCCGCGTTTTACTGTCGGTCAGATTTTAATGGAACCGATGCGTATTCATAAACTGGGTAATGATGATGCAGAACGAGTAACCATGGCCTATGAGTTGCTTGAAAAAGTTGGCTTGCCTGAAACATCTTTTGATCGTTATCCGCATGAATTTTCAGGTGGACAACGACAACGCATCGCCATTGCGCGCTGCCTTACTTTAAAGCCGGAAATATTGGTATGCGATGAATCCGTCTCGGCATTAGATGTCTCCGTACAAGCTCAGGTACTCAATTTACTACAAGACTTGCAGGACGAATTTAGCTTGAGTTATGTCTTTATTTCGCATGATTTGGCCGTTGTGAAATACATGGCCGATCAGGTGATGGTCATGAAAGATGGGCATATTGTGGAAATGGCGAATTCCGATGAATTATATTCAAATCCGCGTCACGAATACACACGTACTTTATTGAGAGCAATTCCGCGAGGTATTAGCCAATAGATGCAATTAATGGACGTTACCCCTTCGTGCTAGTCAAAAAAAGCCCAATACCGCAAATTTTGGGTTGCAAAGCGAAGCAATTCAGAACAGTTCAAATCCCATTCCACTTTATCCTGATGCTTGATTTATGCGGTTCTTAATCCAATCGCCCTGGTGCTATTTAACCGAGGATTTCCGTTAGAACTGAGCCCAGTGTGCTTCTTTTAAACCGTTTGGCAAGAGGTTAAAAGCCGTAGTGAGCTATGGCAACGACGAACGACGCAGTTAAGGCGATTAGGGGTAGACATTAGCTAGTACAATTGGCTTCGTAGCCTTGCACGCGATTCGCAACCTCATTTTTAGCCCAACTTGTCGCACTTATCAACCTTGGCACGAAGTTGTAGGGGTCAATGGAAAATTTGGGCTTAACTCATATGATATCTATGCACAACACCGTAGCGCGAGCCCAATGCAAGGCACACGGAGCGCAACAACCGGAGTATTCTTGGTACATGAGGACTGTGAAGACCGCGCAATGTCGTATTTAGCTCGCGCAGCAGGCTCTGCAGCTCTCAAAAATAGGGTTAACACAGGAATGTCATATTTCCAATCGGAGCTGCACAGGGTCTTTTAATGCCCCATTTTACCGACCGGTTTGCGCACTTGCACTTCGATCTCATGGTGGTGTTGATGTTTTATTGGCATCGACTGGTTTTCTTCCTTTATACCTACATCTGCTGAGCGCGCTGGTAAAGGCAGATTACCGGTCCATTCCCGGGCCACCGTTCCGGCAGGATGTTTATACCAACCGGGATCTTTATAATCCCCCTGTTTTTGATTTTTTCGCACTTTCAGCACGCTAAACATGCCGCCCATGTCAACGCCTCCGAATGGGCCTTTGCCTGTCATCATCGGTAAAGTGTTTTCCGGCAATGGCATAGGCATCTCTGTCATGTCAGCCATGCCGCCGCTTCCCATGACCATATAGTCAGGAATTAAGTTCGCAATTTTCCCAGCTATATCGCTTTGATCGATACCAATTAACGTGGGTGTATCGTGTCCCATTGCATTCATCGTGTGATGCGATTTATGACAGTGAAATGCCCAGTCCCCTTCTTCATCAGCGATAAACTCTATCTGACGCATTTGACCTACCGCGATGTCTGTGGTGATCTCCGGCCAGCGGGCTGACTGTGGCACCGGGCCGCCATCGGTACCCGTGACCTGGAATTCATGCCCATGGATATGGATCGGATGGTTCGTCATCGTTAAATTGCCGACACGAATCCGCACCCTGTCATTCTTGCGCACGACTAATGGATCGATGCCGGGAAAAACACGGCTATTCCAGCTCCATAAATTAAAGTCCAGCATAGTTGAAATTTTCGGCGTATATGCACCAGGGTCTATGTCGTAGGCATTGAGCAGAAATACAAAGTCGCGGTCTACGTTAGCAATTTGCTGATGTTTATTTTTAGGGTGGGTCACCCAAAATCCCATCATGCCCATTGCCATTTGCGTCATTTCATCCGCATGAGGATGGTACATAAATGTGCCGGGACGACGAGCGATAAACTCATAGACGAATGTTTTTCCGCTAGGAATTGCTGGCTGAGTCAGACCGGAAACGCCATCCATGCCGTTTGGTAA
The DNA here is from genome assembly GCA_021155915.1 of Solimicrobium sp. Classification (GTDB taxonomy): domain Bacteria; phylum Pseudomonadota; class Gammaproteobacteria; order Burkholderiales; family Burkholderiaceae_D; genus Solimicrobium. Next base: position 14,974 of record JAJNBE010000036.1, read on the forward strand.
TCGTTGTCCGTGCCAATGTACGCTGGTATGTTCCGGTAACTTATTGGTCACAAAAATACGGACCCGATCGCCTTCTACCACTTCAATCGTGGGGCCTGGCGATTGTCCGTTGTAACCCCACAGGTGTGCTTTGAGGCCGGGTGCCATTTCCCGTATCACGGGTTCGGCCACCAAATGAAACTCCTTTACGCCCTTGTTCATGCGCCATGGCAAAGTCCAGCCATTCAGCGTTACAACAGGATTGTACGGACGACCTGTGTCGGGGATTAGCGGAGGCATTGTGTCCGGCTTAGTTTGATTTATTGGCTCCGGTAACGTGGCCATAGCGACTTTGCTGACTGAGGTGGCGGTGGCTGCCACGGTTATTGCACCCAACCCGCTCAGGAAACTTCTTCTTGAACTCATTTCAATCCTTATTCGTTGTCATCATCTGAGGTCGACTTGGCAGGCTGGCCAATTAAACTTAACTCGAAATCCGCCTTCGCTATCCAGAAATCGCGGCTAGCTTCAATTGCACTATTAACACTGGCAATTTGCGAGCGCGTATCGGCTAATAAATCAAACACGCCAATCAGCATGCCGTTATAGCGCAGCAGGTTTTCCTGAGAGACCTGTTTTTGCAACGGCACAATCTCGTCCTGATAATGTTTAGCGATGTCGAAATTAGTACGATAGTTTGCATAAGCCTCTCTCACTTCAGAACGCGCATTAACGGCCACCTCTTCAGCCTGGTTAACTGCCTGCATATAGATAGATCTGCCTTTATTCAACTTGGCCCCACCCCAATCAAACAGAGGCAATTCCAGAGACACTTCATAACCATTTTCTGCAGACTTATCACTAGAGCTCTTATGAATAGCACCCATTTCCAGCACATTAACAAAACGCGCCATTTTGCTTAACTCCAAGTTTTTTGCCAGCTGCTTTGTGCCCGATACGTTTTGTTGCACATCTAGCCGTTGCGACATGGCTAACTGTTCAATGTCAGTTCGTTCCTCCAGCATTTTAGGTAAGTCAGGTAATCGTAACGGCAAGGTATATATTGAGTCTGTGAGACCTAACAGTCGGGTTAATTTCTCATAACTACGTATTTTCATTTGTTCAGCACGCGCCAGATTAAGCCTCGACTCTGCATAAAAATTTTGTTCGCGGGCTTGTTGCAATTTATCGAAGTTTCCTGCTTCCAATAAACGCTTTGCTAATTCCGCGCCTGCTTCGGCGGCCTGTTTTACCTGCTGCATATACGAGACGGTCTGGGCTGCGGCAACCGCGTTGTAATACGCTTTTCGAGTTTGGTATGCAAGCGAAAGCATGCTACCGGTTACTTCGCGTTTAGTTTGTTCAAAGCGGCTTTTTTCTATTTGTAGGGTGGTTGGCATCATCAATAAGCGACCGATGCTGACGACTATACTGCGATCAATTTCGACCTCTTTACCTTGATGCGTGCGGCTAAAAGAAAAACCAGGATTAGGTAGCCGGCCGGCCTGAACGACGTCCGATTCGGAAATGCCGAGTTTAAAAAACGTCGCCTGTAACCCCCGGTTATTCAATAGCGCAATTTGGACCGCGTCATCTGCAGTCAGAGGGGACCTAAGCAGTTCATTAAGACGCTTTTGTACCGCGGTTTTATCTACATCGGAGCGCTGCCAAATCACATCCTTGTGGAGATACTGGTGAGCAGCTTGCTCGACAGGAGAAAAGCCACCATCGACACTCGACGTGGCGCAGCCAACTAGTATCAATGGCAGAAGAGATAGTAAGCGCCCCTCAAAAAAAGGAAAAAACGGACTCATGAAATTCTCGCTTAAATTGTTAGATAATACGTGTATATAGTGCTAGCCGGATAAAGAGGTCATACGAATTTTGCTTGCCAACCGTGCGCCAAAGTGGCAAAGTGGCTCTACTACCTTTAACGTAGCCTAATTCCAGGCTATTTCATACAACACAGGAGGTTGTGAACCTTCTTGGTTCATTGACTTTTAAAGCTTCTTAATGGCAAAACACATTTTATTGTTGAATGGACCGAATTTAAATTTACTCGGCATCCGTGAGCCGCATGTCTATGGCACAACTACCTTACAAGGCATTGAACAGGCAGCCGTCATGCAGGCACAGGCAACGGGCGCAAGTGTAGCTTGTTTTCAAAGCAATCATGAAGGCGCTCTGATTGATCGGATTCACGCGGCGAATCAGCAAAATGTAGATGCGATTATTATTAACCCCGGTGCACTTACTCATACCAGCATTGCATTGCGCGATGCATTGGCGGGGGTAGGTATTCCGTTTATCGAAGTGCATATTTCGAACGTACATCGGAGAGAATCGTTTCGTCGTCATTCATTTCTGTCTGAAATTGCACAAGGGGTGATTTGTGGTCTAGGCATTGATGGATACCGGCTGGCAATGGATTTTGTGCTACAAAAGTATTAACTTCTCCTATCTGCCGTCAATTACCTTATAATTGCGCCGCTTCCAAAAATACATTAAGAAGAAATGAGGATTAAATATGGATTTACGTAAGCTAAAAACGTTAATTGATCTGGTAGCTGAATCGGATATTTCTGAGTTAGAAGTAACTGAGGGCGACGGTAAAGTTCGCATCGTTAAAGCCTCCGCGCAGCAGGCCCAACAAGTTATGTACATTCCCCAGCCAGCGCAGGGCATGCCGCAAGCCAATTTTGCGCCTGCCGCGGCACCTGTCGCGGCAGTTGAAGTGCCGGCAGTTGCAGAAGTGCCTGCTGGCCATACCGTTAAATCGCCCATGGTGGGAACATTCTATCGCTCTTCTGCTCCAGGTAGCCCTGCTTTCGTGGAAGTTGGTGCAACCATTAAAGAAGGCGGTACGCTCTGCATTATTGAAGCGATGAAATTACTAAATGAGATTGAATCCGAATTCTCCGGTGTAATAAAACAAATTTTGGTAGAAAATGGCCAGCCAGTCGAGTTTGGTCAGCCCTTATTTGTGATTGCTTAACTGCTAAAAACCATTGGTGAGCTTTGTAATCCTGGTTTTACAGCCCGGCAGTTTATAACCCCGCCCCGACAATAGGCTATATGCTTCACCCTAAAAATCATGTTTGAAAAAATTCTTATCGCCAATCGCGGCGAAATTGCATTACGCATCCAGCGTGCTTGCCGCGAAATGGGTATTAAAACGGTCGTGGTTCATTCTGAAGCCGATCGTGACGCAAAATATGTCAAGCTGGCCGATGAGTCAGTATGCATTGGCCCTGCCGCTTCTACGTTAAGCTACTTAAGCATGCCAGCGATTATTAGCGCGGCGGAAGTTACTGACTCGGAAGCGATTCATCCCGGGTATGGTTTCTTGTCTGAAAATCCCGACTTTGCTGAACGCGTTGAACAATCGGGTTTCGTATTTATTGGCCCGCGATCTGAGTCAATTCGCTTAATGGGCGACAAAGTTTCTGCTAAACGAGCCATGATTAAGGCAGGAGTTCCCTGCGTACCGGGTTCTGAAGGTGCTCTTCCTGACGACCCAAAAGAGATCATTCAAATTGCTCGAAAAGTCGGTTATCCAGTCATTATTAAAGCCGCTGGTGGCGGAGGTGGTCGTGGTATGCGAGTGGTTCATACCGAAGCTGCGTTATTAAACGCGGTCACTATGACCAAGACCGAAGCGGGTACCGCGTTTGGCAATCCAGAAGTGTATTTAGAAAAGTTTCTGGAGAACCCACGTCATGTCGAAATTCAAATTCTGGCGGATAGTTTTGGAAACGCGGTTTGGTTAGGCGAACGTGATTGCTCTATGCAACGCCGCCATCAAAAAGTATTGGAAGAAGCCCCTGCCCCTGATATTCCCCGTAAAACGATAGAAAAAGTCGGAGCGCGTTGTGCGGATGCGTGCCGGAAGATGAATTACCGTGGGGCGGGTACTTTTGAATTTTTGTACGAGAAGGGCGAGTTTTATTTTATAGAAATGAATACCCGGGTTCAGGTAGAACATCCGGTCACTGAGATGATTACTGGTATAGATATTGTGCAGGAGCAAATTCATATCGCCGCTGGCGAAATTTTACGATTTAAGCAACGCGATATCACTTTCAAAGGCCACGCCATAGAATGCCGAATCAACGCCGAAGATGCCTTTAAATTTACCCCCTCTCCCGGTAAAATTACTTCATGGCATGTACCGGGCGGCCCCGGAATTCGTGTCGACTCGCATGCCTATGATGGGTATTTTGTACCACCGTATTATGATTCAATGATCGGCAAAGTCATTTCCTATGGTTCGTCCCGCGAGCAGGCAATACGCCGGATGCAAATTGCTTTATCCGAAATGGTAGTAGAAGGGATCAGCACTAACATTCCCTTGCACCGTGAGCTAATGGTGGATGCGCGTTTTATTGAAGGCGGTACTAATATCCATTATTTAGAACATAAATTGGATGAAAAACCGGATCTTCCAAAAGTTAAGCCAAAAGCCGGAAAAAAATAAGAAGGTTGAATGATGAGCTGGACTGAAATCGTCATTGAAGTCAAACGTGACCAGGCAGAAATCTACTCTGATACGCTAATGGAGCATGGCGCATTATCGGTTTCACTCGAAGATGCGGATGAAGGTACAGAGGCCGAGCAACCTTTGTTTGGCGAACCCGGCATAGAGTCGAAGGAAACCGTTTGGGAGCGAAGCCGTATCATCGTACTTACTCCAACGGATTTTAACCATGCTGAATTAGTCGAGCAAGCCGCGACACATTGTGGCATGGCCACGCCAACATTTCATTTGCGCTTCGTGACTGATCAAGACTGGGTGCAGCTCACGCAATCACAATTCGAACCCATGCTAATCGGTAAAAGCATCTGGGTGGTACCCAGCTGGCATAAAGCACCCAATGCTGACGTGCTGGTATTAGAGCTCGACCCCGGTTTAGCTTTTGGTACAGGAAGTCATCCAACAACTCGTTTGTGCATGGAATGGCTAGAAGAAAATCCACCTCTCAATAAAACCGTTCTTGATTATGGCTGTGGTTCAGGAATTTTAGCGATCGTGGCAAAAAAACTGGGCGCAAACAAGGTTATAGGCGTTGATATCGATATTCAAGCGGTTCACTCTGCCGAGTTTAACGCGACGCGTAACCAGTGCGATATCGATTTTTTTCTGCCCGACGAAATAACGATGGAACCCTTCGACGTCGTCGTTGCGAATATCTTATCAAACCCCCTGAAATTAATGGCGCCTCTGTTATCAGGTAAAGTTGCGTCCGGTGGTGCATTAGTTTTGTCTGGTGTATTAGCGCGCCAGGCGGATGAGGTTGCGGCGGCCTACGCGCCATTTATTGCTTTGTCAGTTTGGCAAGAGCGTGATGGTTGGGTTGCTCTATATGGCCGTCGTTCTCTTCAGATCCCTTAAACCGTTCACCCTATGCGTTCACCTGCGAGCTCGCCATGTTGTTAGCCACTAAATGTCCGCATTGCAGTACCACGTTTAAGGTCGCTAACGACCAACTTAAATTGCAGGCTGGTTTAGTTCGCTGTGGAATTTGTCAGCAAGTGTTCAATGGAATCGACCATTTGGTCGAAGCCGTTGCCGGGACGAACGACGAATTGGCAAATAACAGGGAAACCGCTAGCAACGTCGAAGCTGCTGGCGAAATAGAAGCTTTGCCTGCCATTGAGCAATTTTCTTTCCTTGGGCAGGCCAATGACAAAAAACGCGCCAAGCGATTATTTGTTGTTGGTACATTTGTTCTACTCTTCCTGCTCATCGCTCAAGCGACCTACGTATTCCGCAATTTAATCGTTGCTACTTATGCTCCGGCGAAAAGCACGCTGGTTGCTCTGTGTAGCTATCTTCATTGCCAAATTCGACTCCCTGCACAACTTGCAGCATTGAGTTACGAAGGGGGTGAGCTGCATACGCTCCCGCGTGAAAACACCTATGAACTGAGTTTGTTATTGCAAAATCACAGTGGCTTAACCCAAGCTTGGCCCCATATAGAGTTAGGCTTACAAAACGCCGAAAATCAAACAGTACTAAAGCGTGTATTTACTCCTGCCGACTATGTGGCCAACCCCCATGATCTGACAAACGGTTTTCCTGCCCATCAAGAACACGCGGTGCGTTTATATTTTGAACTGGATCAAGTAAAACCGTCGGATTATTCCATGGCGATTTTTTATCCTTGAGTCGGGCGGCGGTAATCTAATTGATGTGAGCTCCCTTTTTATAACATGCATGCGAAAAGAAGACGCTATCACTCGGGAAATTTATGTCCGCTAACATTGTAGTCGTTGGTAGTATCAATATGGACTTAGTTTTTCGCGCTCCACGGCTGCCGGATTTAGGGGAAACCATTGTGGGGCATCAATTTGTTCACATTGCAGGCGGAAAGGGTGCTAACCAAGCCGTTGCCGCCGCACGGCAGGGTGAGGCAATTGCTCTCATCGCTTGTATAGGAAACGACTCTTACGGTCAGCAATCGTTAAACAACCTGCGTGCCGATGGCATACTTACCCATTTCATTACGACCATCAATCATGTGATGACGGGCGTAGCAGGGATTTTTGTTGACGATCTTGGTAATAACAGTATTGTGGTTATGCCCGGAGCTAACGCACAGTTGACTCCAGAGCACATAAACATCGCTAAACACATCATCAGCAATGCCAATCTGCTCATTTGCCAATGTGAAGTACCGTTAGCTACCGTGACCGCCGCAATTCAGCATGCGGTTGATCGGGGCGTGAAAGTCTTATTCAACCCCGCTCCTGCAGGGCCTTTGCCCGATGAATTGCTGGCCAAAGTCACTTATCTAGTCCTCAATGAAATTGAGGCCACACAGCTCAGCGGTATTAGGATCACCGACGTAGCCAGCGCGCAAGCCGCCGCAAGTCGGTTGCTTGCACGCGGTGCTGCGTGCGTACTGCTTACCCTGGGCGAACAGGGCGTTTGCGTCGCACGAAAAATTCGGCAAAAAATCCAGTACAATCATCTACCCGCTGTCAAAGTAAATGTTATCGATACCACGGCTGCGGGGGACACTTTTATTGGAGCATTTGCTGCGGCCATCGTTCGAGGCTTATCCATTTTAGACGCAGTTAACGAAGCGCAATACAGCGCGGCACTAACAGTGACAAAACTGGGCGCGCAAAGCTCGATTCCACATCGTGAAGAGGTGGTTCGATTGATGAGCGGAGCTGAATAGGTCCGCCCAGATCGCAGGTGACAACCTCTATTTTATGTTTGCGACTCGTGCCTGTGGCTGTGTTCCGTGTACTTTGCCGTTGCCTTACTCGTACACTAGGCAGAGGTCTCCCAGTTCAAACTTGCTCGTAGACAATTGTGGTTATCCACAATGTGGAAGTTACGGATATTCTTTTGATTCATATTTGCAATACTGTCAATAGCTCATTGCGATTTGCAAGTCGTCTTTGATACCGGGGTAGACGGCCTCGCAGTGAATATTGGAGGAATCAAATGAATTTCACATCGCTCGGAAAAAGCGGCCCTAACTCAACATTTCGTTCTGATTTAAAGGCTTCGACCCCCTTAGATACCTCAGGTAGTTCATCAATTATTCAGCCCCAAGCGGAATGGATTGCTGCAGCGCACAACGTGCCCGGACCTTCTCTCGATTTTTTGCTGAAGTCGGTGATTAATAATGATATCAGCATGGCTCATAAAATTATCAGCGCATTGTCCTCCAATTCATCTTTCCAACAGAAGCAGTTGCCGGTAGCGCTGAAACCTATTTTTGAATCGGAAGAGGCTGGTAGGGCTGCGTTAGGGACCGTCAATTATATGCTTGGGGAAATGTACCGACTTGGTGATCTTATTCAGATACATGACATCAATTGCCAAGGCAATTTTGGGCATATTGGCTTGGAGCCAGGAGGGGCTGAGCAACAACAAAAAATAGAAGAACACTATAAAAAGGCGGCTGACTATGGCCACGCGCAAGCGGTGTTTAAGCTGTTCTTTTTGTATTTTGAACGGAAGTGGTCATTAGCTTTAACGCCACCCTTTATCCATCCCTTAGCTCAGGCGAAAAAGTATTATCACATTGCTGAAAAAATGGGCGTCTCCCTTGCGGAACGATATAATCATTGTGAAAGACTTTCGCTTTCTAATAGTGAGGTTGAACGTTCCATCCAAGACCGCTTGCGCAGTTCTCAGAGTTCCCCGTCTGACTTGATTAAGGAGGATGTTCAGCCATTGTTAGATGCAGCCGAAGCGGGGTTTCCTGATGCGCAATACCACTTGGGTGAGTTATATCGGGTAGGGGACAAAGATTTGGCTATCTCACCAGATGTAAAGCTAGCCGAAAAATATTTAAGAATGGCTTTTGCCAAACATCATCCACGAGCTGCATACAGTCTTGGTCAAATGATGGAATCTCAATCCACCTTTTTTGTTAATAAAGAAGCGGACGCCATTCTGATGTACGAAATTGCTAGTGAAGGCGGGGTGGAGCCAGCAGCTTTACGCCTGGGTGAAATACATGAAGCGCATAGTCAGAGCCTTTTTTCTTCTGCTCAGAATACGAGATATGCGATTACAAGTTATGAAATCGCTGCGAAGAGTGAGGTTATTCAGATCAGGGACAAGGCTTTAGCCGCATTGAAAAAGCTTAGACCATTATCCCTAACTGAGTTAGGCAACGCATCAAAGAACTTGCCGGAAGTACCGCAGTGATAGCGAGGTTACGCCGAGCTATCACTGCGGTATTGTACTTCTCAAGGCAACCGCGCTTAACTGAGGCGAACGAGGATAGTAGGTTAGGAATGTACGCTGCAGTGCGCAACCTGTTTAGGATGCGTTTGAATGTGCATAGTAAATTTGTTAGTCGCTGCATAGGAACAGGCCGCTATCAAATTCCGAATGCGACAATTCAATGAGGGAAAAATAAAAATAGCGGTCAATTTTTAGCGCCTAATTGAAACCTCTACGTGAAATTACGGATGTTGGACTTCTGGCTACCCCCTATAATTTCATCATAGCATTAGAGATATATGATCGTTTCGTTGGACGTGCAAACAAAAATGGCAAAGAAAATTGCGACCTGCACAACCATTTAATTTTAATAAACTAAATTATAGGAGATAAAATGCCCCAACTTACTAACAATTTATCGGTAGGGACATTCAGTAAGTTCATAGATCCGATTAAGGATAAGGTTGAACTTAATAAAAATTACCCCAGTATAAATACCCATATATCAAAAAAAGATGTTGAAAATTCAGCAACCAACTATGGCAGTTTCGGCCGGGTTTTAGCTAACATATTCTATTATCTAAGTTTCGGTACCTACGATGATGGAGTAAATCATTATGCAGATAAAGATAATGCTAGGGTGGCAGCAGGTAATGCTTTTTATGACAAGGTTGCAGGGCTTCCTGACGCCACTACAGAGTTCGAACTTCAGTTAGATGATGGGAATGGAAAGCCGATCTTTCTCGAGTTTCGCGATCACGTGAGCGATAGGCCTAACGATGAGGATCGTTACAAAGCCATATATATGGATATTTTTGTTAACTTTGAAGGGAAAAAACAAAAAATTCATACAGTCAATTACATTATTGCGGAAGGTATCACCATAAGTGATCTCGTTAAAGAAGTTAAAGCAGGAAAAGCAAAGGAACAACCTGAAACCGCACCTGTTTTAGGCGAGACTCAAAATATTCTTAAAAATAATGCCCAGCTCGAGCAACGTAGGTCATCACTAAAACCTAGCGAGGCCGCTTCTCCGAACCCCACTACTTCTACTGAAAACATGAAGGGTACGAAGCCAAAGGTTAAGAAAACATCGGTGTTCCAACAAACGGCGGTGGTATTGAAAAATGAAATTAAGGACTCGGGAGAAATAGCAGAACACTTAGAGAGACAGGCTAAGAGATTAAAAGAGGACCTAAAAGCTGAAGGCAAAGCATTAAAGAAAGAAGTGAAAGCTGAAGCAAAAGCATTAAAAGATGAGGTGAAAGCTGAAGCGAAAGAAATTAAAGATGATACAAAGGCTTTTTTTAGTAGAAAAAAACTGGGAAAGTGAGAATAGGTTACTAGGCCATTTTTGGCGAGCAAACTCGTCATTAATGGCCGTTTTCAACTTAGATTGGTGCAACAAAGAGAGGTAATCTAAGTCATAAATATCACTTTTCTGGAGGGTGTAAATAATTTTGTGTAAACGGTCATTTAGCAGGAAACTGCACTTTTCTTAAAAGGATCAAAAATGACCGTACGCAAGAGCAAGCCTCAAAGT
>JAJNBE010000037.1 GCA_021155915.1 Solimicrobium sp.
AGATAAAGAAATGGTCATGCCCGGTGATAACGTCTCTATCACAGTAAAACTGATCAATCCCATTGCGATGGAAGAAGGCTTGCGCTTCGCTATTCGGGAGGGTGGTCGTACTGTTGGTGCGGGTGTTGTGGCAAAGATTATTGCTTAATAAAATAAGCAGATTGGCGGAGGGCAGTAATATTTTTCAGGATCTGTCTTCTAGGGCCTGATAACTAAGCTGTCCTCTAACATCTGTTCTCTGACGCGAGGGGTGTAGCTCAATTGGCAGAGCGTCGGTCTCCAAAACCGAAGGTTGGGGGTTCGATTCCCTCCGCCCCTGCCATCGTGCGATTGTAGGGCATCGAAAGCAAAATATAAGTATGTCAAATCATTCCGTGCAAACTGTTACCACATCTAGCGATAAACTTAAAATTACCTTGGCGGTTATAGCTGCTATAGCTGCGCTGGTAGGTTTTTTCGTATTATCAGATCAATCCACCATTCGTGTCGTAGTGCTGGTTGTTGGATTATTTTTAGCAATGGCTTTTATGTGGACGTCTCAACCTGGTCAAAGTTTTTTAACTTTTGGTCGGGAAGCGGTTCGTGAAACAAAAAAAGTGGTTTGGCCAACGCGTAAGGAGGCCGGACAGATTACGGCGGTCGTGTTTGGTTTCGTATTGGTTATGGCGCTATTTTTATGGGGTGCTGATAAAATTTTGGAATTTGTCTTCTATGACTTAATTCTAAGTTGGAAAAATTAAATGAGTGAACATATCTCTAGTACGAACGATCAAGTCGGTGCAATATCCCCAGGAAATATGCGTTGGTACGTGGTTCATGCTTATTCTGGAATGGAGAAAAGCGTTCAGCGTGCGCTTATGGAGCGTATAGAGCGTGCAGGCATGCAGGATAAGTTTGGTCAAATCTTGGTGCCTAGTGAAGAGGTTGTTGAGGTAAAAAATGGCCAGAAAGCACTTACTGAGCGTCGTTTATTTCCTGGCTATGTGTTCGTTGAGATGGAAATGACTGATGATACTTGGCACCTCGTTAAGAATACAAGTAAAGTAACTGGTTTTATAGGTGGTAAGTCCAATAAGCCAACGCCTATTGCGCCCCATGAAGTCGCCAAAATTATGCAACAAGTTCAGGAAGGTGTCGAAAAGCCGCGCCCTAAAGTCTTGTATGAAACGGGTGAGATTATTCGTATAAAAGATGGGCCCTTTACGGATTTTAATGGGACTATCGAAGAGGTAAATTACGAGAAGTCTAAAGTGCGGGTAACCGTAACTATTTTCGGGCGCGCTACTCCGGTGGAGCTTGATTTTAGCCAGGTTGAAAAAGTATAAAAACTCAATTTAGATAGGAGTTACGAAGAATCGACCGACTAGAAGGGTGCATTACCAACGCGGACAACGTAATGGGATGGCAACGTAGCACCGGAAGTTGGGTCGGTTTCGTAAGCTGTAACAAATTAGTACGTGGTCTTGGACTTGCTTTAGTAAAAGATTTACACATCGGAGGAGCCCGGTTGAATTTGGCGAATTTGCAATTTACGAATTTAATATTGTAAAACCAGCAGAACGTTAAAACCAATCAGGCGCTAACACTCAACCTAAGAAGGAGCCGTCATGGCAAAGAAAATCATAGGCTTTATTAAGCTGCAAGTGCCAGCTGGTAAAGCAAATCCCTCCCCACCGATTGGTCCTGCATTGGGGCAGCGCGGGTTAAACATTATGGAATTTTGCAAAGCATTTAATGCGCAAACTCAGGGTGTTGAACCAGGTATGCCAATTCCCGTGGTCATTACTGCATTTGCGGACAAATCGTTTACATTTGTAATGAAAACGCCTCCTGCAACTTATTTGATTAAGAAAGCAGCAGGGATCACTAAAGGCTCTTCAAAACCACACTCAGATAAAGTGGGTAAGCTGACTCGTGCTCAGGCCGAAGAGATTGCAACTTCGAAGCGCGCAGATTTAACTGCGGCAGATATGGATGCTGCGGTTCGTACTATTGCTGGTTCGGCGCGCTCCATGGGCATCACGGTAGAGGGTGTGTAATGACTAAATTATCTAAGCGTGCAAAATTGATCAAAACTAAGGTTGATCGTACCAAAACCTATCCATTCGATAGTGCCGTTGCCTTGATTCGTGACTGTGCAACAGCAAAGTTTAATGAGTCATTCGATGTGGCAATTCAATTGGGAGTGGATCCTAAAAAATCCGACCAGGTAGTTCGTGGCTCCGTTGTTTTGCCAGCTGGTACCGGTAAAACCGTGCGTGTAGCAGTGTTTGCGTCTGGCGATAAAGCTGAGCAGGCAAAAGCGGCGGGGGCAGATGTCGTGGGAATGGAAGATTTGGCTGAACGTATTAAAGCGGGCGACATGCCATTCGATATCGTTATCGCCTCTCCAGATACCATGCGTATTGTTGGTGCTTTAGGTCAGATTTTAGGGCCGCGGGGTATGATGCCAAATCCTAAGGTGGGTACAGTGACTCCAGATGTCGCCGGTGCCGTTAAAAATGCAAAAGCAGGCCAAGTTCAATACCGAACCGACAAAGCCGGCATCATTCATTCCACTATCGGCCGTAAATCTTTCTCTGACGCAGAATTGAAATCTAATTTACTCGCGTTATTGGAAGCTTTACAGAAGGCAAAACCTGCGTCAAGTAAAGGGGTGTATCTGCGACGTGTTGCCATGTCATCCACTATGGGTGCAGGGGTGCGGATAGATCACACTAACTTAGCAAGCTCATAACAAAAGCCCTTACGTTAACTTAGCTAACTTTAGTTGAGTATAAATAAGGCGAATCTTTGGGCTGAGGGCATTTATTTTGTCCCCAGACAATCAAAGACCGTTGGGCTGATTCTTGTAGATTCAGGTAATTACTAAAGTGGTTAACTACTGAAGTTCCCAACGCAGATGGTGAACCCTGGCAAGGATGTAAGGTTCTGATTGCAAATGAGTAAAACTAGTGTTTCAAAAATCAGGGTGTAAATATTATTCTGATTTTTTAGTTTACTGTCCTTTGCCATCTGGCCTCTGTCCTCTGATTGTGGCCGCCGTGTTCGAAACGATGTGAGGAATTTTCCAAGCATCTTTAATTGGAGGTTGATCGTGAGTCTCAATCTGAATGACAAAAAAGCCGTTGTTGCGGAAGTTTCTGCAAAAGTTGCGACGGCACAAACTATAGTGGTAGCTGAGTATCGAGGCATAAAGGTTGGCCACCTAACGCAACTGCGTGCTAAGGCGAGAGCTCAGGGAGTATATTTACGCGTATTGAAAAATACGCTAGCTCGTCGGGCAGTAGAGGGCACTGTTTTTGCTGACTTGGGCAATGAAATGACGGGTCCATTGATCTATGCCATCTCAGATGACGCTGTTGCTGCGGCAAAAGTGACATTTGATTTTGCAAAAACCAATGACAAGCTTGTTATTAAAGCCGGCAATTATGTTGGTAAAACACTTAATAAAGCAGATGTTTCAGCATTAGCGTCTATTCCAGGTCGTGAAGTTCTCCTGGCACAGTTGTTAGGTGTGATGTTAGCGCCTGTTTCTGGTTTCGCTCGTGGCTTAGCTGCGCTGTCGGCCCAAAAAGAAGCAGGATCTGCCGTAGCATAATTTTCGACCTCGGCAGGTTGGGTACAATGTAACTCAATTAGGCAGCGCAATATAAAGTTATGCGCAAAAATTAGGGTTACTGGTTTCGAATTGACACAGTGTTAGCTCAGTTTATATAAATGTATTTATAAAAAATTTAGGAGTTTTTAAATGGCAATTAGCAAAGACGATATTTTGGAAGCAGTAGGCGCGATGTCTGTAATGGATTTGAACGAATTAGTTAAGGCTTTCGAAGAGAAATTTGGTGTTTCTGCAGCAGCTATGGCTGTTGCCGGACCTGCTGCAGGCGCGGCAGCAGCTGTCGAAGAGCAGACAGAATTTAATGTTATTTTGACCGAAGTTGGTGCGAATAAAGTTGGTGTGATTAAAGCAGTTCGCGAACTGACAGGTTTAGGCTTGAAGGAAGCGAAAGACGTCGTTGACGGTGCTCCTAAGGCAGTTAAAGAAGCTGTCGCTAAAGCTGATGCAGAAGCAGCTAAAAAGAAATTGGAAGAAGCCGGCGCGAAAGCTGAGATCAAGTAACATTGATGGCGAAATGGTATTAAATGGTAGTAATTAGTGGCGAGTATTTCAGCGTCACGTAAAGTTGGAACCCTCTTGAAAGAGAGGGTTCCTCTCGTCGTTCTTAATAGACGATTTTGTTGTAAATTTGAATCTGCACTATGAAGGATAAAGACTTGAAGTTTCCCGGCTTTACAGGCGCCGTCCTATCTGCCTGAAATTTGAATTCTTTGTCTTTTCCTCTCACTTACGGAGTGTTCATGCACTACTCATTCACTGAGAAGAAGCGTATTCGTAAATCTTTTGCGAAACGCGCCAACGTTCACAACGTTCCTTTCTTGCTTGCTACTCAGCTTGAGTCCTACTCAAGCTTTTTGCAGGCTGATAAAGTACCGTCACAACGTAAAAATGAAGGTTTGCAGTCTGCCTTCACGTCTGTCTTTCCTATCGTTTCACACAATGGTTTTGCGAGGCTAGAATTTCTGTCCTATGTATTAGGTATGCCATCTTTTGACGTTAAAGAATGTCAACAACGCGGTCTTACCTATGCATCACCTTTGCGTGCCAAAGTCCGTCTGGTAATTTTGGATAAAGAATCGCCGACTAAGCCTGTTGTCAAAGAAATGAAAGAGCAAGAAGTTTACATGGGTGAGTTACCACTCATGACAAACACAGGCTCTTTTGTTATCAATGGAACAGAGCGAGTAATTGTATCTCAATTACATCGTTCTCCCGGCGTATTCTTTGAGCATGATAGAGGAAAAACCCATTCGTCAGGAAAATTGTTATTTTCGGCCAGGATTATCCCTTATCGTGGTTCCTGGTTAGATTTTGAATTTGATCCTAAGGACATTCTCTTCTTCCGCGTAGACCGTCGCCGTAAGATGCCGGTTACCATTTTGCTAAAAGCAATTGGGATGAGTAATGAGCAAATTTTGAGTAATTTCTTTAGCTTTGATAATTTCATTTTGCACAGCGATGGTGCCGAAATGGAGTTTGTCGCCGAGCATTTACGCGGGGAAGTGGCTCGATTTGATATTGCGGATAAGACCGGAAAAGTAATTGTCGGTAAAGATAAACGTATCAATACTCGTCATATACGTGATATTGAAGCGGCAAAGATCAAAAATATTTCCGTACCTGAAGACTATCTTTTAGGTCGTGTTTTAGCAAAAAATGTTATTGATAAAGAAACTGGCGAAGTGATTGCCAGCGCCAATGACGAGTTGACGGAAGAATTATTGGGACGCCTGCGAGCAGGGAATGTAGTCGATATTCAAACTCTCTATATCAATGATTTAGATCAGGGTGGTTACATATCCAACACATTGCGAGCAGATGACACAGCTGACCAGATGTCGGCTAAGGTGGCGATCTATCGAATGATGCGTCCTGGTGAGCCGCCTACTGAGGATTCGGTAGAGGCGTTATTCAACGGGTTGTTTTATAACGCAGATCGTTATGATTTATCTGCAGTTGGCCGCATGAAATTTAATCGTCGTGTTGGTCGCGAGGAATTAACCGGATCGATGACATTATCTGACGATGATGTGTTAGCTGTAATAAAGATTTTGGTGGAATTGCGTAATGGACGGGGCGAGGTAGATGATATTGATCATTTAGGTAATCGTCGGGTACGTTGCGTTGGTGAGTTAGCGGAAAATCAGTTCCGTGCTGGATTAGTACGAGTTGAACGCGCGGTTAAAGAGCGCTTGGGACAAGCTGAAGCAGACAACTTGATGCCTCATGATTTGATTAATTCAAAGCCCATCTCTGCCGCAATTCGTGAATTTTTCGGCTCTTCCCAGTTGTCTCAGTTTATGGATCAAACAAATCCATTGTCTGAAATTACTCATAAGCGTCGTATTTCTGCCTTAGGGCCGGGTGGTTTAACACGAGAACGGGCGGGTTTTGAAGTGCGCGACGTGCACCCTACGCATTACGGTCGTGTATGTCCAATTGAAACTCCCGAGGGACCGAATATCGGTCTAATTAACTCGTTGGCTTTGTATGCTCGTTTGAATGAATACGGTTTTTTAGAAACACCATATCGTAAAGTTGTTGACAGTAAAATCACAGCACAAATTGATTATCTGTCCGCAATTGAAGAGGGCCGTTATATTATTGCTCAGGCAAATGCGACGATTGATGATAAAGGGACGCTAAGTGATGAGCTAGTTTCCTCTCGTGAAGCTGGCGAAACAATTTTAGTGACGCCTGAGCGCGTTCAGTATATGGACGTGGCGACCGGTCAGGTGGTTTCTGTTGCTGCTTCTTTAATTCCATTTTTAGAGCATGACGATGCAAATCGTGCTTTGATGGGCGCTAACATGCAACGTCAGGCCGTTCCCTGCTTACGACCTGAAAAAGCTTTGGTCGGAACTGGAATTGAGCGTACTGTGGCGGTCGATTCCGGAACCACGGTGCAGGCATTGCGCGGCGGTAAGGTTGACTATATTGACGCTGGTCGTATTGTTATTCGGGTCAACGACGCAGAAGCGACAGCCGGTGACGTTGGCGTGGATATTTATAACCTTACCAAATATACCCGGTCCAATCAGAATACCAATATCAATCAACGTCCTATCGTTAAGGTTGGGGACATTATAGTCCGTGGCGACGTGTTGGCAGATGGGGCATCGACTGATTTAGGTGAACTTGCGCTGGGCCAGAATATGTTGGTCGCATTTATGCCATGGAACGGTTATAACTTTGAAGATTCGATTTTGATCTCGGAAAAAGTTGTTGCTGATGACCGGTATACATCGATTCATATTGAAGAATTATCCGTAGTTGCTCGTGATACGAAACTTGGCGCAGAAGAGATCACCCGTGATATTTCCAATTTGGCTGAAAACCAATTAGCGCGTCTGGATGAGGCCGGTATTGTATATATTGGTGCAGAAGTTACTGCTGGCGATACTTTGGTCGGGAAGGTAACGCCAAAGGGTGAGACTCAATTAACACCCGAAGAAAAATTGCTGCGCGCAATTTTCGGTGAAAAAGCTTCGGATGTGAAGGATACCTCGTTACGTGTTCCATCGGGAATGGTCGGAACTGTGATTGATGTTCAGGTATTTACACGTGAAGGGATTGCGCGTGACAAACGTGCTCAACAGATTATTGACGATGAACTAAAACGTTATCGTCTTGATCTGAATGACCAGATGCGTATTGTTGAGAGAGATGCTTTTGAGCGTTTAGAACGTATGTTGATCGGTAAGGTTGCTAATGGCGGTCCTAAAAAACTGCCTAAAGGGACCAAAATTGATCACGCATATTTATCTGATTTAGATCGCCATCATTGGTTCGATATTCGTCCTGCAGATGACGATGCCGCAGCGGCTTTGGAAGCCATCAAAGATTCCATCGCTGAAAAACGTCATCAGTTTGATCTGGCTTTCGAAGAAAAGCGCACCAAACTCACTCAAGGAGACGAGTTGCCTCCTGGTGTACAAAAAATGGTCAAAGTATATTTGGCTGTCAAACGTCGCTTGCAACCTGGTGACAAAATGGCTGGTCGCCATGGTAACAAAGGTGTGGTGTCGCGAATTGTTCCGATTGAAGACATGCCTTATATGGCCGACGGTACACCTGCGGATGTGGTATTGAATCCGTTGGGTGTTCCCTCTCGGATGAACGTGGGTCAGGTACTGGAAGTGCACTTAGGTTGGGCTGCTAAAGGTCTTGGTTTACGGATAGGTGAGATGCTGAAAAGCTATACGGAAACCCAGACGGCAATTCAACAACTGCGAAATTTCCTGGGTTCGATTTATAACGAATCAGGTAAAAGAGAAGAATTAGATAGCTTTACAGATGATGAAATTGTTGAGTTAGCAAATAATTTAAAACATGGTGTTCCTTTTGCAACTCCTGTTTTTGATGGCGCGCATGAAAGTGAAATTCGTCGAATGTTGGATTTAGCTTATCCGGACGAAATTGCTAAGCAACTCGGTATGACTCCATCGAAAAACCAAGTGACATTGTATGACGGTCGGACTGGTGAAGCATTTGAACGTAACGTCACCGTCGGCTATATGCACGTTTTAAAGTTACATCATTTAGTTGACGATAAGATGCACGCGCGTTCGACAGGTCCTTACTCTCTTGTCACACAGCAACCATTGGGCGGTAAGGCACAATTCGGTGGCCAGCGTTTTGGTGAGATGGAAGTGTGGGCGCTAGAAGCTTATGGTGCATCTTATGTATTGCAAGAAATGTTAACTGTCAAATCGGATGACGTGAACGGACGTACCAAGGTTTACGAAAATCTGGTGAAAGGTGATCATGTTATTGATGCAGGTATGCCGGAATCTTTTAATGTATTAGTTAAGGAAATCCGCTCGCTTGGTATTGACATTGACTTGGAACGCAATACGTAGACGCAGTAGACAGATTTTATGGAGCGAATTTTGTTTCGCTTCATAATTAAAATTGCTGCGGTGTTTAGTGGCTGCGTCCGACCCTCCTAATTATTTACGATTTTTCACGCCAACTGGAGTGACACATGAAAGCATTGCTCGATTTATTCAAGCAAGTTCAGCAAAATGAACAATTCGACGCGATTAAAATTGGACTTGCGTCTCCTGAAAAAATTCGTTCTTGGTCCTACGGTGAAGTTAAAAAACCGGAAACCATCAACTATAGAACATTCAAGCCTGAGCGGGATGGTTTGTTTTGCGCCAAGATATTTGGTCCAATTAAAGATTATGAATGTTTGTGCGGCAAATATAAGCGATTAAAGCACCGTGGCGTTATTTGCGAAAAATGTGGCGTTGAAGTTACTTTGACTAAAGTGCGTCGCGAACGCATGGGTCACATAGAGCTTGCTTCACCAACCGCTCATATTTGGTTTTTAAAGTCTTTACCGTCCCGTTTAGGTATGGTATTGGATATGACTTTGCGTGATATCGAGCGTGTGCTGTATTTTGAAGCGTACGTTGTGACAGATCCCGGCATGACTCCTCTGAAGAAATGTCAGATCATGTCAGAAGATGATTATGCCGCAAAATACGAAGAGCACGGCGATGAGTTTACTGCTTTCATGGGAGCAGAAGGAATTCGTGAGTTGTTGCGTTCGATTGATATTGATCGTGACGCCGAAGCTCTGCGCGTAGAACTTAAAGAATCGAAATCAGAAGCGAAGATCAAGAAGTATGCCAAGCGCTTAAAAGTGCTGGAAGCTTTCCAACGTTCTGGTATTAAACCGGACTGGATGATCATGGAAGTATTACCAGTCTTGCCACCTGAGTTACGTCCGTTGGTGCCGCTTGATGGGGGACGTTTTGCTACTTCGGATTTGAATGATCTCTATCGCCGTGTAATTAACCGTAATAATCGATTGAAGCGTTTGATGGAGCTTCGCGCACCGGAAATTATTACCCGCAATGAAAAACGGATGTTGCAGGAAGCGGTTGATTCGCTGTTAGATAATGGTCGTCGTGGTAAAGCCATGACGGGAGCAAATAAACGGCCGCTGAAGTCTTTGGCCGAAATGATCAAAGGTAAGGGTGGACGTTTCCGTCAAAACTTGCTAGGTAAACGGGTAGATTATTCGGGCCGTTCGGTTATCGTGGTGGGTCCGCAGCTAAAGTTACACCAGTGTGGTTTGCCTAAATTGATGGCGTTGGAACTGTTTAAACCATTTATTTTTAATAAATTGGAATTAATGGGGTTAGCGACCACGATTAAAGCCGCGAAAAAACTAGTCGAGATCCAAGAGCCCGTGGTTTGGGATATCTTGGAAGATGTAATTAAAGAGCATCCGGTAATGTTGAACCGTGCACCTACTTTGCATCGCTTAGGTATTCAAGCCTTTGAACCCGTATTGATTGAAGGTAAAGCGATCCAATTGCACCCATTGGTTTGCGCGGCATTTAATGCCGACTTCGACGGCGATCAAATGGCAGTGCATGTGCCCTTATCGGTAGAAGCACAAATGGAAGCTCGGACATTGATGCTGGCTTCTAATAACATTTTGTTTCCTTCCAACGGTGAGCCGTCAATTGTGCCTTCCCAAGATATCGTATTGGGTCTGTACTACGCTACTCGTGAAAAAATTAATGGAAAAAACGAAGGCATGATGTTCCCGGATGTGTCAGAGGTGATTCGTGCTTACGACAACAAGGAAGTGGAACTGACGACTCGAGTTACGGTGCGTATTACTGAGTATCCAAAAGATTATGAGAGTGGGGAGTTTATTTCAACAATCACTCGATATGAAACAACAGTTGGTCGCGCGATTTTGTCGGAAATTCTTCCAAAGGGCTTGCCATTTAGCGTATTGAATCGTGCGTTGAAAAAGAAAGAGATTTCAAAACTGATCAATACCTCGTTCCGCAAGTGCGGCTTGCGTGCCACGGTTGTGTTTGCTGATAAACTCATGCAGGCTGGTTTCCGGCTGGCGACCCGTGCTGGTATTTCTATTTGCATCGATGATATGTTAGTGCCACCGCAAAAGGCGACCCTAATTGCCACTGCTGAGAAGGAAGTAAAGCAAATTGAACAACAGTATGCTTCAGGCTTGGTAACGGCTGGCGAACGGTATAACAAAGTGGTTGATATTTGGGGAAAAACTGGGGATGACGTAGGTAAGGCAATGATGGAGCGCCTTAAAGTTGAAAATGTGGTCAAACGCGATGGCACTAAAGGTACTCAGGAATCCTTTAATGCGATTTACATGATGGCGGACTCGGGTGCACGGGGTTCCGCAGCACAGATTCGTCAATTGGCCGGTATGCGTGGATTGATGGCAAAGCCAGACGGATCGATTATTGAGACGCCGATCACCGCCAATTTCCGCGAGGGTCTGAACGTGTTGCAGTACTTTATTTCTACCCACGGTGCTCGTAAGGGTCTGGCTGATACAGCATTGAAAACGGCGAACTCAGGTTACCTAACACGTCGTCTAGTGGATGTAACGCAAGATTTAGTTGTTATCGAAGACGATTGCGGAACGACAAACGGCGCTTCAATGAAAGCGTTGGTTGAGGGTGGTGAGGTTATTGAACCATTGCGCGAGCTAATTTTAGGTCGGGTCACAGCGTCTGATGTTATTAATCCTGATACACAGGAAACTCTTTACGCCAGCGGCACATTGTTGAGCGAAGATGAAGTGGAAGAAATTGAACGGTTAGGCATTGACGAAGTAAAAGTACGTACTCCATTAACTTGTGATACACGTTACGGGTTGTGCGCGATGTGCTATGGCCGTGATTTAGGCCGTGGAACAATGGTTAATTCCGGTGAAGCTGTCGGTGTTATTGCTGCTCAGTCGATTGGTGAGCCGGGAACACAATTGACGATGCGTACTTTCCATATTGGTGGTGCGGCTTCGCGTGTTGCGGTTGCCTCGGCGATTGAAGCTAAGTCAAATGGTACAGTTCGCTTTACCGTCGCTATGCGTTATGTAACTAACGGTAAAGGCGATTTGATTGTCATTTCCCGTTCAGGTGAAGTATTAATCACCGACGATCACGGACGTGAACGCGAGCGTCATAAAGTACCATACGGCGCGACGCTAGTGGTGACGGATGGATTGGCTATTAAGGCCGGTGTTGTGTTAGCCACATGGGATCCATTAACTCGTCCTATCATCACCGAGTACACAGGTCAGGTTAAGTTTGAAAATGTGGAAGAAGGTGTCACTGTTGCTAAGCAGGTTGACGAAGTGACTGGTTTATCCACCTTAGTCGCCATTGATGCCAAGCGGCGTGGCGGAGTAACCAAATTACTACGCCCGCAGGTTAAACTATTAAATGAACAAGGCGAGGAAGTAAAAATTGCCGGAACAGAGCATGCGGTGACGATCAGTTTCAAACCGGGTGCATTGTTAATGGTGAAAGATGGGCAACAGGTGCACGTTGGAGAGGTATTAGCGCGTATTCCAACGGAATCTCAAGGAACACGTGATATTACTGGTGGTTTGCCTCGTGTAGCTGAATTATTTGAAGCACGTTCGCCCAAAGATGCAGGTGTCTTGGCCGAAGTAACCGGTACAGTTGCTTTCGGTAAAGAAACGAAGGGTAAGCAACGGTTAGAAATTACTGACTTGGACGGCGAAAAACATGAGTTCTTGATCGCTAAAGAAAAGCAGGTATTGGTACATGACGGTCAAGTGGTTAACAAGGGTGAAATGATCGTAGACGGCCCTCGCGACCCTCAAGATATTTTACGTTTGCTAGGTATTGAGGCATTAGCGCGTTATATCGTTGAAGAAGTTCAAGATGTATATCGTCTGCAGGGAGTAAAGATCAATGACAAACATATTGAAGTAATTGTGCGTCAGATGCTGCGTCGGGTGACTGTGGTGAACCCGGGGGATGCGAACTATATTGTCGGTGAACAGGTTGAACGTTCTGAATTGTTAGACGAAAATGACAGGGTTATTGCTGAAGGTAAGATTCCAGCTACTTATGAAAATATATTGTTGGGTATTACCAAAGCTTCGTTGTCAACAGACTCATTCATTTCAGCAGCTTCATTCCAGGAGACGACCCGCGTATTAACAGAAGCAGCTATTATGGGTAAACAAGACGGCTTGCGTGGTTTAAAAGAAAATGTCATCGTTGGGCGTTTGATTCCGGCAGGAACTGGTTTAGCTTATCATCGTGCACGTAAGTTAAAAGAAACTTGGGAAGCTGATGAACGCAATGCGATGTTGCAAGCAGAAAAAGCAGCATTTGCGACTAACGTTGAGGCTAGTGCAAGTGAAGTTGCCGATGGAGAGGCTTAAGAGTTAATCCCGGCGAGCTGAGCTTTATAAGTTAGCCCTGAAAAGTTAAAATGACGCCATAAATATGGCGTCATTTTTTTTGTGTCGACATTGGCGCAGTCCGGAGATGCGTGCTCTTCCGCGAAGTAAGCACAGTGAGCGGTAGGCGTCCAGCGGAACCACCTATGACTAACTGCTGAACGCTTTCGCTCCGCCCAGTATTTATCCATGTCGAGCTGGACAACGCATGACTACGAGGAAGGTAGGTTTTACGTGTGGATATCCACTAGAGCCGTTATAGGCTGTACCGTCGATAATGGCCTGATCCGGAAGTATCCCGCGTTGCTTGGTTAGCTGGCCCTGCGCCACATCTCACGAGGCAACGGTAATCCGCATCCTCTCCATTACTAAACTAAGAAAGCGCCCTATGCCGCAGCCGATCACCCGATTAGTAAATACACCTCTTCACATTGCTACAGACCACCCCGACGTATTCAATTTATACAGCCGAATAGATAAAAATCGTGCGTTTATTGATGAACTAAAAGACTGCCAGCCATTTCAACATCTATAAATTCTTATGCGCAAAGCGGCTGTTCCAGATGAGTGTCTGTTAGACTTTCTTACTGGAAGAACCAGTTTGGAGAAATGCTTGGGTGATAAAACATGGATGACAGCGTTGCTAGTTAAACACCTTGGTGCCCTAGAGCGTCGCTGGTCTGGCTCACATTTTTTATCCGACTCGTTAAGCCATACCTTATCGGTTGTTTTTAAACAGGGCTATTTTGAATCTGCGGAGAAGTCACATTCAAAAATGTCTGTTCTAATGAATTCACTCAAAAGGGAGGGTAATAGAGAAAAGTTAAATTTGGCCGGTGCTGACCTTTCTACCGTTTGTTTACGCGGGGCTGATTTGTCTGGAGCTGATTTATCGGGGGCTAACTTGAGTGAAGTAAATTTATCTGGGGCTAACTTGGGTGAGGTAAATTTATCGGGGGCTGACTTGTCTGGTGCTAACCTATCTGACGCCTGTTTATATCGGGCCAATTTGTCCTATACCTTCTGTGCTGATGCTGACTTGTCCGGTGCTAACTTATCTGGTGCTAACTTATTTAGAGCGATTTTGCTCGATGCTGACGTGTCAAGAGCTGACTTTTCTGAGGCTAATTACTGATAGAGATAAAGGCCGAGCAGTTACTTAACGTTAAATGGGTTGGGGCCAGCTCCTATGATAATGAAATTTCCGCCATGCTAAAAAAGCAAGAGGAAATTGAAGAAGTGTTCAATAAGTATAAATTGTTACCACAAATCGTCAACGAATTCACTTTTGAAGGCACATGCTTTCCTGTGGAGCTGATCACTAGGATAGGGCGTGATTTGTTGTCATTGTGGGCCTCGGCTATTTCACAGTGGGGTTAACTTAAATCAAACTCAATTTGGGATAAGCAATAACTGTGATGCTACCACTTAATTTGACGCGTCTGGTTCGCTTGCCTCGGCTTATTGAACATTGACCGGAACGACTAAATGATAGCATTTTTTATTCTTAACTCATCAACAGACTCACCCCATTCGACTTCAGTAAAATTTAGACTTTCAATTCCAATTTGGCTACTACGCATAAGGCTTTCACCATTGTCGAGCATGTTATAAAAACCTTGTAAAAAAGTTAATTTCCCCTTCCAGTTCACAGTCTTTGAACCAATGACCTGTTTCCCCATAAACTGTAAAGTGCGCGTTGTCTCAAAATCATCCGGAATAATAGCAGTGCAATTGAAAAATTCCATTACAGAATTTTGATTCATCGGTTCATCGACCAGGCTGCTCACAGCGTGATTGATTGCTCCCGCAAAATTTGCTCTATATCGTTGGTCACCGATTAATTTTATCGTGTTAATAATCCTGGCAGGAAATGGATGGTTTTCCGAAATCATGTTTAAATCGCTACCTACCAAGTTCGTAAATAGTTCAGGTTTGGCTGCTGAGCCAATTTGCACATATACTCCGGCCGATCCCTTCCAGTCTCTTTTAATTTGTTCGCTATGTTTGCTGTCCCCAGGAATGCTTAGCGGCGCGCTCAGGCTTGAACTTCTCGACCCTCTACTTTTAGGAGAGGAAGTACCCCCACTTTCCGGTTTTTCTGTCCTTTTTCTTTTGCTAAAAACCCCGAATTTATTATCAGTAATGAGGCTCTCTAACGTACGTTCGGCAAGCGTAAGTAGTATTTGATTTTGAACTTCCTTAGTTTGGGGAAAATATTTCTCAAAAGCTTGCTTGTATTGCTTTATGTGAAACTTAAGCTCAGATAAGTTCATATCCTGCCATTGCTCCCTACACCCATTAATTGTTGTCTGAACAAAGCCTGTTCCCCCGACGCTTTTTCGCAGGATTAAATAGTCTTGCACGGCTACTTGAGTATGGTCGGGCAGATTGAACGAATAATTAATTGTGCTTTTCGTCCCACTGTCATTGGGTAAATTTAATGTTGGAAGCGTAACTAACGTAAGAATGCAGTTGCGAATTGTTTCTTCTGAAAAAATAATTTTGTACACGGCACATAATTGCTCAGAAAACGGCTCCTGCTGAAACAGGCTAATAAAATGGCGAAGTGTATTAGGATCCCAAGTCTCTGTATCATAAACAGGATTGGTCCTCATGCTAACCAAATGATTTATTTCTTCATCTGACAATGCGGACAAATTATAAAAAGTGGTTAAGGGCACAGATAAGTTAAAAATAGCATTAAAAATTTTCCAATCATTTTCGTCCAGAGTAGAGTAACCCACTCTTTCTAAACAGCTGGTTAAAGCCAGGTGTATCTCATCTTTATTTAATGTATTGTCATGCGTAATTTTGTGAATAGCGATAGCTTTAACGCTTACTTGGATCTCAGGAGCTGACTTAACTAGTTCTATTTCATCTGTCGTTAACGCAATATTCTTCGTAATTTTATTAAGAATAAGAATTTTTGCGAAAAAGTTGTCGTTAGCGAAAAGTTGCTCGTAGATTGCTGAACTGGCATCAATATAAGTGCATAGGCTCGCGCAAATAGATGGCTGCACTGCTGACACATCGGGCCTATTTAAAACGGATTTAATTTCATCTGTGGCTAATACTGCTCCATTCGAAATTTTGTGAAGAACTGAAGCGGTGTTCAAGGCTGGATCGGTATTACCAAGAAACTCCGCGTACTTTGAAAAATTATGGACTGTATCCGCTCTTAAATTCGCCTGCATGTCATCTACATTTATTCCTACTTTAACTGTACTGCGTCCGCCAATGGTTATTAAAATGGCCTTATCGACGTCGGAAAGGCCTTTTCTCGTTAGCTCATCTTGGGATAAATTGCGAATCTCTACTACTCCGTATGGATCGCGGGAGAAGGAGATGCCTGGACATTTTGCTCCATCCGGTAGAGTGATTTCCTCGATCGGTTGACAAGCTGCGGTGGGACCAAGTTGAGCAAAAGCTTCAGTTTTAAAAGAAGCTTTGAAATGAGCAATCACGCCATATATCCCTGCCACGATCCCCAAACTGAATATGCTTAAGGGGCAGAGGATGAGATCGGTAATAATGTGCGTATCAAAATCGGCCGCTGCTTTAAGCATCGGCTCGTTGGGGTGTGGAGTTATGCCTCGGGCAAATGTATCCGGAGAGAACGACTGCGATAAAAACCATGAGTGCAAAAGCATATCCTTGCTCTTTCTTATAAAAGTACGGTTCCGTACGTGAAGAGTTGGCTAAGAGACACGATTGTATTGTAATTAACGGAGGCTGGAACTATTTCTAATCAAATTGTTATCAAATTATCCGTTTGTACACATTTTTATTAGAAAAATGTTGTGTAATTTTCCTAATTTAGGCTATGTGGTTGTTACTTTGACCAATACCTTTTAAGTAGCTTCCAACTACCTGTTAACATGAGAGGCACTATTGCAGCACTGACACCGATTAAAACAATCGTATTCAAATGGTCCCGCAAAATGGGCATATTTCCGAGAAAGTAACCAGCAGCTGTCAAAAGTATTACCCATACAGCAGCACCGATAATATTAAAAAGCTGAAATTTATTGTGCGTCATTGATGAGACGCCAGCGACAAATGGAGCGAAGGTTCTTAGGATAGGAATAAACCGCGCTAAGAAGATCGTTTTCCCTCCATGTTTTTCATAAAAAATGTGGGTTTTTTTTAGCGCTTCCTGGTTAAGCCATGCATAATTATGTTGATATACCCGGTGTCCGATAACGTTGCCTATCCAATAATTAACGGTATTTCCTGTGATTGCGGCTGCAACTAGTAGGGTGCATAATAACCAGGGATCTAATGCGCCGCTTGCACAAAAGGTTCCCGCAATAAATAGCAAAGAATCGCCTGGCAAAAACGGTAGGATTACTAATCCTGTTTCACAGAAAACTATAGTGAATAGAATGACGTAAATTAAGGTGCCATATTGTTGGATAAAAACTCCGAGTGTTTTGTCAACATGTATGATCATGTCAAACATTTGCAAAAAATCCATAATGCTCCTTGTCAGTTGACGGAGGTCTGTACTTCGACACTCTGCATTTGATATATCAATAGTTAAGTTTATGTGGAAAATGTAGGAAGGTACTCGCTCTTTTACAAGGACGCGGCATAATACACCAAGAGCCTGTTAAATCGAGGTAGGCAGCAGCAAAAAACAGTTGAATGAAGACAGATTTTTGGATCTTTGGCCTCTATTCCAATATCGTTCAGAAATAGATAAAAGAGACTTCTGCAAAACCATAGCGAACCATAGCCAAGGCAAGGGCGCGCGGAGCGCAGCAACCAGAATATACTTGAGACCATTCAGATAGTAAGCATCGCGCAACGACATATTTTGCTGCGCAGTAGGTGTGTGCAGAGGTCTCGAAAATAGGGACCGTCCAGGTATTTTTTGTAGCCGCTGATCGAA
Organism: Solimicrobium sp.; assembly: GCA_021155915.1. Taxonomy (GTDB): domain Bacteria; phylum Pseudomonadota; class Gammaproteobacteria; order Burkholderiales; family Burkholderiaceae_D; genus Solimicrobium. The sequence continues at coordinate 17,752 of JAJNBE010000037.1, forward strand.
GTTTGATAGGCTTATGATCTGTTCAGCTAAAATCCAAAATATAAACTCTGATTCCTGAAAGCCAATGACACAATTTCGCCCTATTCAAGCTTTGCCTGACCATTTAATTTCTCAGATCGCCGCTGGTGAAGTGGTTGAACGTCCGTCTGCGGTGGTTAAAGAACTGTTAGAAAATGCGCTAGATGCTGGTGCCAACAACATTACGGTACGGTTAGAGCAGGGCGGCGTAAAACGTATTTCTATTACCGATGATGGACGTGGAATTGCACCGGATCAGTTACCTTTAGCGGTAGCACGTCACGCCACTTCAAAAATTACTTCGCTCACCGATTTGGAAAATGTCGCGACTCTAGGCTTTCGCGGAGAGGCGCTGGCATCGATTGCATCCGTTTCGCAATTTGTATTGAGTTCTCGTACTAAAGATTCAGACCATGCGTTCCAAATTGAAAATGGCACTGTTAGCCCCACTTCGGGTGCTGTTGGAACGACGGTCGATGTATATGAGTTGTATTACAACACCCCGGCGCGTCGGAAATTTTTGAGAACAGAACAAACAGAGTTTGGCCATTGCGCTGACGTTGTCCGACGTTTAGCGTTGGCACGACCTGATGTAGCATTGACTTTAACGCACAATGGCAAAACGAATGATCATTGGACGATTGCGACGATGGAAAAACGTAGCGCGCAAATTATGGGGAAAGAATTTGCTGAGGCGCGTTTGATGATCGATCATTCTGCTGGTCCATTACGTCTGCATGGCTTTGTGGGTTTGCCTACCGCATCCAAAACCCGCGCAGATGCACAATTTTTTTATGTGAATGGCCGATTTGTTCGCGATAAGTTACTTACACACGCGGTGCGCGCTGCGTATCAGGATGTGTTGCACGGCGACCGTTATCCCAGTTATGTATTGTCGTTACAGCTTGATCCTTCGTTAGTGGATGTGAACGTGCATCCATCGAAAATTGAGGTGCGATTTAGAGATGGGCGTGCTGTGCATCAATTTGTATTTCATGCGGTGCAAGCGGCGTTATCTCATACGTCTGCCACTGCATTTGGTACGGTTCCGGCCCCAGTTGCTCCGGTTGCGTTACACGATTCGAATTTAAGCAAGCCGATATCAGTAAATGCATGGCGGCCTGAGGGGTATTCTCAGTCCCCGTTATTTAGTCGCTCAAATGGTATCGGAATTGCGCAAACCACGGCTGCCTATGGTGCGTTGTTCTCTCCAACTTCGGCAAAGGGTGAAGCGGCTCCTCCGCAAGATCAAGTAGCTCAATTCAGCACCGGCAGACTTGAACCGACCCATGATGAGTACCCGCTCGGATTTGCCGTGGCACAACTGCACGGTATTTATGTTTTGGCACAAAACAGTCGCGGTTTAGTAATTGTAGATATGCATGCGGCGCACGAGCGAATTTTGTATGAACAATTGAAAAATGCATTGGATGAGGACGCTATGGAGGTGCAGAATCTGCTCATCCCCGTTACCTTTTATGCAGAGCCGCAGGCCGTCAGTGTGGTTGAGGAGCAGCAAGATATATTGCATTCATTGGGATTTGATATGGCTGTTTTATCACCCACTACGTTGGCAGTGCGCGCGATTCCCGGCTTGTTAAAAAACGCCGATGCTGAATCTCTGGCGCGCGATGTGCTGAGGGATATTGCTGAGTTTGGCGCTTCACGCGTATTGTTAGAGCGCCGTAATGAACTGTTAGGAACGTTAGCTTGCCATAGTGCAGTGCGCGCGAACCGCCAATTAACCGTGGTGGAAATGAACGCTCTGCTGCGCCAAATGGAATACACCGAACGCGCCGACCAATGTAATCATGGCCGGCCCACGTGGGTGCAACTGGCGGTGAGTGATTTAGATAAATTATTTTTACGAGGACAATAATAATTTGGAATTTCTCGATCGACCATCTTTTAGCTTCGATATCTATTTGAACATATTGAAAGATTTTTCAGTCTATTTCTTTCACCATTGCATTGGTGCAAAAATATTAAAGGCTCAAGTAAACACTTTTCCGGCTTTATGGGGCATTACATTGCTTCTTTGGGCTACATATCGGTTATCGCGTCGCCATAGGTTGTCAGCAAGTTGGGGAGTGATATTCGCCTGGGTCCTCTCCAATCTGCTCCACCAAGGAATTTAAGATGATCCCTAAAGTAATTGCTATTATGGGACCTACTGCTTCGGGGAAAACTGCTGCGGCGTTAGCGTTAGCACAGCATATTCCGTGTGAAATCGTTTCAGTTGATTCAGCATTGGTCTATCGTCAAATGGATATTGGCACTGCTAAACCGAGCGCCGTAGAACGAGCCGCGGTTTCTCATCATTTAATCGATATTCTTGACCCAGCCGAAAGTTACTCGGTCGCCCAATTCCAAACTGATGTCCTTGAATTAGTACAGCACATTACAGCACGGGGAAATATACCCTTGTTAGTGGGCGGCACCATGATGTACTTTAACGTCCTAATGAAAGGCTTAGGTGAGCTACCGGTAGCTGATTTGGCTATTCGGGCAAAATTGGATTCAGAAATTGCTGCTAGTGGTATTGCAAGCTTACATGCTCGATTGGCGACTATAGACCCGATTACTGCCGCCCGTTTGTCACCTAATGACACACAACGCATTCAACGTGCGTTGGAGGTAATCGAAATCACCGGACATTCTCTATCAACCCTTTTTGACCAACAGACGAAGTCTGAGTCCACTTTGGCTATTCATGCATTTTCGTTGGAGCCAAGTGACCGCAGTGTGCTCCATAGGCGTATTGCACAGCGCTTTGATGTGATGATGCAGCAAGGCTTTTTAGATGAAGTTTGCGCTTTGCGTGCACGCGGCGACTTAAATCTTGCCATGCCTTCCATGCGTTGCGTGGGTTATCGGCAAGGCTGGGAATATTTAGATGGCAAAGTTGATTTAGCTGAGTTTCGTGAGCGCAGTATCATTGCTACCCGCCAACTCGCTAAACGTCAGCTCACCTGGTTGCGCTCCATGCCCGAACGCATAGTGATGGATTGTTTGCAGCCTGATTTATTGACGCCGATGCTGCGGCGGGCGGAGCAGTGGGGTTTTCCAGTTAAATGAATTTAGGAAGGGATTTCCGGAAGCATCTTATAGTCTCAGGAAGCGAAACTCTTTAATCATTGCACTTTTATGTTGACTGTCAACTCTCCCCCTATCAAATAATTGAGACGTTGAGTACGGATTAGAACATTTCTTAACATTAGATGAATTGATAAATGCTTTTTGTAGAAATTTTAACCACCTGAGCCAAGGTGAGGCTCAGGTGGGTTGTTCAAATAAATGATTAATGAATACCCTTGAATTGTTGCTTCGTTAAATATATTCGTAAAAGCTATCATTCAACTGATTGAATTTATCCGGCTCTGTAGAGTTTTTTAGGAAATTTTTTTGCAGGCCTGCGGAACAGTTCCATCAGCGTTATGAATCGTTAGTGTTGACTCCACATCGCTTAACTTAAGAGAAGCCTCAACAAATGTTGTTTCTCCGTTTTTAAATGAAATCGTAAAAATACCCGATATTTTCTCATCTACTACCATGAGCGGTACAAATGGCCCTGAATCCGATGGATGGCACAGGCGAGCCATCAGATCGGAAAAATTAAGCTGGGACGCCACTTCTACTTTGACTTCATTCGGTGCCTCTGGATTGAAAGGCAAACATTTAAACGAATAGATGTTTTCCTGGCGAGTTTCTAACTTCCCGGAAAAAATGGGAATGTTAAGAGATAACTGATTTTTATAAGTTTGATCCACAGAAATTAAAAGTAAAGCCTGATCTCTGATCGAAAGCGCGGATACTTTATCCTTAAATTGTTGGTCCGTCCCATAAAATTCGAGTTTACTTCCCACCTCGCCCGTAGCCTCATTTTCCAGGAATATTTTTTCGATCCCAAACAATACTTCTTTTAAGCGTTCGCGTTTTTCAGTTGCCAGTTCCAGAAACTGACGGTGCACGTCATTCAATGCGTCTTGATTAAATTTATTTTGCTCACAATAAAATAGAAAATCTTTTTTCTCTGCAAACGGAAGCTTTATAAATTCGTTGTAGAATTCCTTTTCATCGAATTCCAACTGCGCTAATTCCGCTTCATTTGAAAAGCATTTCTGAAGAAGCGCGGTAAATTTCTCGCGAGTCAGCACATCCTCATCATCAGACACTACAGGAAGAAAGTTTATATTTCTATGGTAATCCTGAAGGAGCCGTGCAAAGTGTTCCTCTGTTAAGGGGTCACCATTTTCAATAGAAGCCCTATCAATAATAGTAGTACCCCATACCTTGGGCTCTGCCTTTTGTTCGACAGCTAATTTAAGCACGTTATTGTCTTCAAATTCTTTTACCTGAAAAATCTGGCTTGTTGCATTATTTGTATCCTTTATTACCAGATCAAATAGCCGGGCATTCAGGGTCAATTCGCCTTCAAAGTTAATCTTCCGGCTTTCTTCGCCATTGAGGATAAGGGCCACACTGGAAGTTCCCTCGTTACTCTCCACCTCTAACTGTAACGGGAGGGTATTCTTATCCATTTTTTTCAAAAAATAGGCAAGTCGCAAGAGGTTAACCTCAAACAAAAGACTATCGGATGAATTGATTACTTCACTTAACAGTGTTTTGGCCGTTTTCGGAGTTGAAATAGCCGCGACTATACTCTTGCCTTTAATAATTTCGGTTTCAAATTTGAATAAGTCGACATCTATGCTTTTATTGCGAAACACCGACTTTGCAATACAAAAATCCCCAAATTTAACGCTAAATGTGGAAACACCTCTGTCTTCCGTAACTTTTACTCGCAGCCTGCCTTTAAAATCACTGTGCTGTTCTTCAATAAACGCCGCTAACGAGCAAAGGTGAATTTGAAATTCGTCAAATTTATTGTCTCCGGAAAAAGTATCCATTTTCCCGAGGAAACTAAGCAGCTCCGCTTCTTTATTGTTTGCCTTTACGTTCCGCAATAGTGCAATATAGGAATCACTGTACTGATACGGTTCTTCAGCTTTAAAGAATGCTTTTGAAATAGGAAAATCTCCAAAAGTCACATTAAGTGAAACGCCTTCCTCTTCAAGAGCAATTTTTACTTTTAGCGGCTCCTTACCCTTAATCTTGTTAGATTTTTCAATATATCCTTCTAGATCATCAAGGCGCATTTGAAAAATATCGAGATGTCTGTGACGTGCAGCAAAGTTCACTTGGTTTATCAAATCGAACAAATTATCAAGCTCTTGAACTTCCTTTTGAACATCGAGTTTAATGCCTGCCACGCCATCAAAAAGAGCGATAAGAAGATGATCGGGATTTTTCTCAACGTAAAGTTTGACATTGTCCTTGATATCCTTTTTAAAAAAATTCTGCAATTTGACAATAGTCTGCAACTCGGGATCTGGATGTTGTAATTCATTTCCGTCGTTAGTACTTATAAAAAGAGCCCCGTTCCTTTCTGTACAAACGACTTTATTACCTGTAGTTAACTGAACGGTAATGCTTTTGTGACCATTAACGTCGGTTTTAATTTCCCCAAAAATCACTTTGCAGGCAAACTCAGCCTGTTCCTTTTGCTTTTCCTCCGCTTTGCAATATAGGTAGAATTCGCGAATTCCCAGGATCAGTAATGCACCAATTCCACATGTGGCCAGACCCGCCACGATCATGGCTATCTTCACCCCCGATGACATTGGGGCCTCTGCGGCATACTTAAGCGAGTTCGGCACTTTCTCTTTTACAAAAAAGCCTTCCTCATGCAGAGTACTTGCCCGGAAAAGTCTTCCTGTTGAAAGTGGCAGCATAGTAGGTCCTCTTATCAATTAGTTCACATCCGAAGAGCGGTTGGCGCGATGTCTGCGTTATTTATATAAAGCAGGATGTTTTATGAAAAAACAAGTTTGATTCATTTTACCCAATGCTTAGCATTAAAGAAACATAAAATAAAACTATTATGGGTTGCACTTGCTCTTTTTTTTCTATTCGTTAAATAGTTATTATTACAATAAACCTGTCACTATTGCTTTCATCCACCGTGTACTTTTTTCAGGTTAGTGCAACCTTATCGATCACACAGGCAACGCATTCAGGTGCTAATACGCGGCTTTCTTCCTCGACCGTATCACCGATAACAAAAATACACTAAATTCGTCATGTGTAAATAGGGATAAACCCTGACTCTCTCCTTGATCTAATGCAAATGAGTTAATTATGTAACAATAAAGCAACAAAATCCCCTCAATTTCTACGCAGCTACTTCTCGGCCCTATTCAACTTTTTCTATCAAAAAAAATTTTTACCTGACCTCTAAAATGAGATAGGCTAACGTCCGGGAATCCGTAACATTTCAATAAGATAAATAAGACCTGATGCGCGCCATACGTGTAAAGCGAAGAAATTTTACGCATTTTAAAAAAAGTAAAAAGGAGTGATAATCAGTGCAAAAATTGTTAACCAGGTGCGGATAACAGAGTATTCCGGTATGGTTAGCAAAGCGTGCAAAAACGTTAGTTTCTCCTGCACGTAAATAGCGCAATTCTGCTTTAGCTCGCTCCAATAAGGAAAAATACCACTATGAATGGCACCCCTTTATCGCAGGCTGCTTCCGCTCCCAAATATGAGTATCTAAGCCAGGCAGCCGCAGAGCGGGCGCTGACGAAGAAAGGTTACCAGGGCCATCAACATACTAGCGTCTTTGATGCAGTGGGTGACTACGATACGGGCCACTCCACCGGCATAGCAGCTGTCTTAACGCCTTTTTGGGGGATCTCTTGGTTATTTCATAAAGAATTTCATGCTGCAAATATAAGCCATAAAGAAGACGAGCTTGCTGCTTTGTTGGATGCACTCTTATTTCCTGCGGAAGGAGGAGACTCAACCATCATTTCCAGTGGGCCCTTTGACATCGAAGAGATTGGCGCAGAAGTAAAAGTTTCCAGCAAAGTCACCGGAAACAGTTTTACCCTTCAAGGCCCCTTGTCCACCTTGCGTCAGGAATGGAAAAGGGATGTCAGGGAGGCCGCAACCTCGACCAAAAAACCCCCTTCGCCGAAAGTGGTGGAGTTATATAACAAAATCGTTTGTGAAGAGGCCATAGCGCTCTATCAGACACTGGCTGACGGAACAAGTGACTGGTCAGAGATTGGCCGCCGGGTGATTGAGCTGACCAGAACGATTCAGACGGACGTCAGCGAAGGGATGAAGCGGGAAGAAATCATTAATTCCGCCATAGAGAAATTAGACAACGCGTGCCCCCGTGCTCTTCAGGATCCGGAACAGGCCAATGCGTTTATCCGGCA
>JAJNBE010000038.1 GCA_021155915.1 Solimicrobium sp.
GTGTTAAATCCCGAACAGGGTGACATAGAAAAGGGGGGCACGGTTAAAGTGATTTTGTTTGATGGGCTAAATTCTGTCTGACTTGCTCAAAAAAACAAATCGCCGCACTTGCCGCTACATTTAATGATTCCATGTTCCCAAAATGGGGAATAGTTACTTGCTGGGTAGAACAATTCATCAATTCCTGCGACAAACCCTGTCCTTCATGGCCAAATAACCAAACCACCGGCTGTTGCAAGTCGCAGTCATACACAGTTCTGGTTGTGTGAGAACTGGTTGCTAGAATAGGAATCTCTGTATTAAGTAATAGCTGAAGTAAATCAACATTTTCGACAATATCAAGCAGAAAATGTGCGCCCATAGCCGCGCGCATTACCTTAGGGGACCATGCAGAAACCGTCCCTACACTGCAAAAAACCTGTTGAATTCCCGCAGCGGCAGCGCTGCGTAACAAAGAACCTACATTGCCGGGATCTTGTAAATTATCGAGCATCACAGCAGTCTGCGTCACTTGGTGCGGCAGTAAAGATTTCGGTATGGGTGCGACAAAAAATAGGCCGACGCCATGCTCAACCTGGCTCAATGACTGATATAAAACGTCGGTCATCATGAGTTGACGATCCGTTTTAGCAAGCAATTCTGCAATTTCCGGATGAGATTGTGATACCTCGTTCACCACGCACCATTGGGGTTGGCCCACGGTATGCAAATATGACTGACATAAATGTACTCCGTCAAGCAAGGTGCACTCGGCTTTACGGCGCGCTTGTGAGCTGTTGGCTAACTTTTTTATTTCTTTATAAAGCGCGTTTTCTCGCGAAGAGATGAGTTTCATGCTCTAACTAAAAGTGCCCTGACAGGGGCAAAAGTTTGACGATGAACTGGCGATGCGCCATGTTCGCGCAAACGGGCCAGATGTAAGGCAGTGGAATACCCTTTATGTTGATCAAAACCATACTGTGGATAGTCAACATGTAAAAGCATTAATGCCGCATCACGCGCTGTTTTGGCTAAAATCGACGCGGCAGAAATCGCTTGTACTTTGTTATCTCCGTCAATAATTGCCACTGACGTCATAGTCAATAATGGACATCGATTGCCATCTATCAATGCTAAATTGGGGGTGTGCGATAAACCTCGCACAGCGCGCTGCATAGCTAGCATAGTTGCCTGCAAAATATTAAGCTGATCAATTTCTTGTTCTGATGCTTGCGCTACGCACCACGATTTTGCGTGTCGTTTAATTTCAATAGTTAGCTGATCTCGTTTGATTTCACTGAGTTTTTTTGAGTCCTTCAAACCGGCGATTGGACGAGCAGGATCAAGAATCACGGCTGCAGCAAATACAGCGCCAGCCAACGGGCCTCTGCCAGCTTCGTCTACCCCACAAACTAGTTGATTATCGAAATCAAACTGCTCTTCAAATAATGGCAATTCGAGATTACTCATTACAAAATTCTTTCACTTTTTTTGTATCTAGAAAATAGTGGCATAGTTTTTTTCCGGGGACCGAGCTATTCGGTTCAGACGAATCGCATAAAGTTGATTTACGCGCAAATAAGACAGGGACTAATTCATCATACAAATCAATTAAAGCCGGATCCTGGTCTATATCCAAAGTCGTCAATTGATACGAAATATCGCCCAAAAATTCTTCTAAGGCGATGCGCATTTCCACACAAAGATGACAATAATTTCTGCTATATAAAGTGAAATGGATCATTCAAATTGGACGTATGCTGGTTTAGTGGGCATTAGCGCAAATTCATCGCCAATTAGTCCCACGGTGCACCAAAGGATTCAATTGCTCATTTTTTGTCAAGAGGGAAAGTTCCAGTGTGATAGGGGACGGGTTGTTGCTGTTGAAAACAACGGCTTCGAAATGGCATTTATGCATTGCCTTTGCACGCCTTGCTAGACATAAACCTCATACCTTCAACCTCCCCCAGGTCCTGGCTACTTCGGGATGCCGGTTGTTTATTAACGACTCTACCTCCGTCTTAGCCTTCCCCCTTAAGGGGGAAGAAACTTAAACCAGGGAGTTTTTTTCAGATGGGCATAACATCCGATATTAATTAACCTTGAAATGCCCGGCGCATTAAATTCATCCCACGCCGTCGCAGCACATTTCATAATCAATTTGCCATAGCAGGTCTCAAAGGTACGAATTGAGACTGGTCGCCCCGACGTACTAGCACGACAGCAATTTTCTTCGGATCTAATTTCGCAATCACTTCATTAAATTGTTTCGCATTTCTAATTTCCGTATTGTTAAGCTGCGTAATTAAATCTCCCGGCAGTAAGCCTGCTCGCTCTGCACTTCCGCTCGCCTCTTCAATAATGACTCCGGAAGCAACTTTTAATTCACTTTTTTGCTCTTCGGTAAGATCGACAACATTTAAACCAAGTAAATTGGATTTCACTTCCGGCTCTTTCATTTTAGCTTTAATGGGTTTTTCTTGCTCCATTTCAGCCGTTACCAGAGATACTATCCGCGTTTTACCTTTACTCCACAACGTTACGGAAGATTTGGTACCGGGTTTAATATTAGCAACAATACGTGAGAGCTCGGTCCATTTAGTCACCGGCTGGCCATTAAATTCCAACACGATATCCCCGGCAACAATTCCCGCTTTATCCGCCGGCAGACCTGGCTCAACCATATTGACAAAAGCACCCTGCCCTTTTTTCAATCCAAATGACTCAGCAACTTCCTTCGGCACTTCAGATAATCTGACACCAATACGGCTTCTACTCACTTTGCCGCTTGACTTCAATTGATCAACCACCCGCATCGCTTCGTCTATTGGAATAGCAAACGAAATTCCCATGAAGCCACCTGAACGACTATAAATCTGCGAATTGATTCCGATCACTTCGCCATTCATATTCAATAACGGGCCACCAGAGTTACCTGGATTAACCGCAACATCCGTCTGGATCAAGTTTAAAAAATCGCCCGTATCTCGCGCCTTCGAAGAAATGATACCAGCAGAAACCGAATTATCGAAATCAAAGGGTGATCCGATCGCTACTACCCATTCGCCGGCTTTTATTTTGTTCGAATCGCCGATCGTCAATGAGGGCAGCTTACTACCGTCAATTTTCAACACTGCCACATCGGTACGTTTATCAATACCAATCACTTTTGCTTTGAACTCACGCTTATCAACTAGTTTAATGTAAACCTCATCCGCACCCTCCACTACATGCGCGTTGGTTAACACATAACCGTCGGCAGAAATGATAAATCCTGACCCTATCCCCCGAGGCACTTCTTCTTGACTACCGTTTCCAGGTACCGGTTTACGTTTTTTTGGTGCTGTCCCTGGGGGCTGTTGTGGCACTGGCACGCCAAAGAAGCGTCTAAATAATTCGTGCACCTCGTCGTCGGAATTTCCAGTTTGATTTATAACAATTTTCTCCGTGGTGCGAATACTGACTACCGCCGGACTTGATTTTTCTACTAAATCTGTGAAGTCAAAAGAAGGTGTTGCGGCGAAACTGGACGTTAATGGAAAAAAACCTGCAACCGGCATTACAAAAGCGAAGCTCACCGCCAAAAGGGTAGATAGAAGTTTATTCATAGGTTTACTCATAATTAAACATAGATTATACAAATTAGAACCGCTATTTTAGACATATTCGGCATTCAAAGTCTAAGTAATATTTACTGCTAAGGACAATTAATATTAAACGACATTCGAGCTTTCAGCTATAAGGCTGATTAAGCGTGCCCAACTATCCATCTGCATGCTACCGATAATCGTCGGAACTCATCTTTGCTTAGATCATCCGGAAGTATTATTAAATGGATGATTGTGCTTTCTTTCGTATCTTGTAGCCGTAAAAATAACATACGCGTCCATAAGGTGGTGCCAGCCATCAACTTTAACGGCTTACCACCCTCAAGATGATACTGCGAAACCTTAGCAGAAGAAGAAAGGCTTTGAAATGAATTTGAGCAGACATTTGAGTGACAACGCAGCTGCCCTTGCCCATCGATATTAATCCGCCAACTTAATTTGGCAATTTTTTTATGATATACAAAAACGCGCCAAACAGCAAAACTACAAATCATCATTAAAGCCACTCGGCTTAAAATGGAAAGATCCTTTAAGGCACTAGTATAGATACCAATAAATAGCAAAAGAAAGGAAAATAAGATGGTGCAAGAAAGCACTATTCTGGAAGGGGGTAGTACAACTGAAATTGCGATGGACATCAGCTTCTTAGGTTGACAATGTGAACATTGCTAAGATTAGATACGGTGAGCATAAATTTGCAATCACCAAAGGTATCCTAAAAGGCATCCTATTAAGCGCTTGAATCAAAATTAAGTCCTTAGGCGAAAACGATATTCAAATTACAGAGTCCTCTTTCATATGGTTATGCAAGAACATAAAATATATCAGTGCTAAGGAACTGAGAACTGAGAACTGGGCTTGCAAGTCCCGCCCAGTTCCCATGAGGCTATGCATATACGATTCAAAATCGCACATCCATACTCTTCAATAATTATACTTTGCCAAAAATTAGCGTGCCATTCGTCCCACCAAAACCAAATGAATTCTTCATAGCAATGTTAATAGGCATTTCTCTCGCGGCATTTGCGCAGTAATCCAAATCACAGGCTGGGTCTTGATTGAAAATATTAATCGTTGGCGGTGACAATTGATGATGTAAGGCCAACACCGTTATTACCGATTCCAGCCCTCCGGCACCGCCCAATAAATGGCCAGTCATTGATTTAGTTGAGTTAACAACCATATTCTTAGCGTGATCACCGAAAGTACGCTTAATTCCCAACGTTTCGGCAACATCACCCAATGGAGTCGATGTACCGTGAGCATTGATGTAATTAACTTGATCTGCATTAATCTGCGCATTTTTTAAGGCTGCATTCATGCACCGCCGCCCTCCATCGCCATCTTCCAAAGGGGCTGTCATGTGATGAGCATCGGCACTCATTCCAAATCCAAGCACTTCTGCATAAATTCGAGCACCTCGGGCCTTTGCGTGCTCATATTCCTCTAGCACCATAACACCTGCGCCCTCACCTAAGACAAATCCATCACGATCTTTGTCCCATGGCCGTGAGGCCGTCTTAGGATCATCATTACGGGAAGAGAGTGCCCTGGCCGACGCAAACCCCCCTAAACCTAAGGGAGAAATGGTGGATTCAGCTCCACCAGTAACTAAGACATCCGCATCACCATATTCAATCATCCGTGCGGCCGCGCCTATACAATGTAAGCCAGTTGTACATGCGGTTGCTATCGATAAATTGGGGCCTTTTAAACCGTATTTAATAGATAGGTGACCTGAGATCATGTTAATTATTGAAGCCGGTACGAAGAAGGGACTGATCCTGCGTGCGCCTCGATTGAGATAGTCACTATGGGTTTCTTCAATCATCGGCAAACCACCGATTCCTGAGCCGACTAGAACACCTATACGGTCAGCGTTTTGCTCGGTGACTACTAATCCACAATCTTGCATTGCTTGCACACCCGCCGCTATTCCAAAGTGGATAAATTTATCCATATGGCGTGCTTCTTTTGCGGAGATGTAATCCTCAATATTAAACCCCTTCACTTCCCCAGCAAAATGCGTAGAAAAAGGGGAGGGATCGAATTTAGTGATGGTTGCAATACCTGAGGTACCAGCAGTTACAGCATTCCAGGTATCAGATAGAGTATTACCAACCGGTGAAACGCAGCCCATTCCTGTGACTACGACACGGCGAAATTGCGAGCGGCTCAAGCTGTCCTCCTGGAGTCGGTCAATAAATTACAACAATTATGCTTTCAAATGTGCTTTTGCATAATCAATAGCTTGCTGCACTGTAGTGATTTTTTCAGCTTGTTCGTCTGGGATTTCCATCTCGAATTCATCTTCTAAAGCCATCACCAATTCAACAGTATCTAAAGAGTCTGCGCCTAAGTCATCTACAAAAGACGATTCAATTTTGATGTCGGTTTCAGTCACACCAAGTTGTTCAGCTACAATTTTTTTAACGCGTTGTTCGATATCTGACATAGTGTTCCCCGTAGTATGTGTTTCAGAAAGAGCGCGCATTTTAACAGAGTTACGCGCAAAAAAAAGAGGTTTATCAAACTTCAAATCGTGTTCATATGACTTTTTTTCAGTACAGCTACGAAAGATACATACCACCATTAACATGCATTGTTGTACCGGTAATGTAACTTGCTTCCGCTGAGGCAAGAAACACAGCCGCCGCAGCAATTTCTTGAGGCTGACCGAGGCGCCCTATGGGAATTTGCTGCAAAATAGATTCACTTTGCTGCTCATTAAGTGCTTTAGTCATATCCGTATCAATAAATCCAGGTGCTATGCAATTCACCGTAATATTACGGCTACCAATTTCACGAGCTAAAGCGCGGCTCATTCCCGCAACTCCCGCTTTTGCCGCCGCATAGTTCATTTGACCTGGGTTACCGGATGAACCGACTACCGAAGTAATATTAATTATTCGGCCGTATTTTGCTTTCATCATATTTCGCAGAACCGCACGACAAAGGCGAGCCACGGCCGTCAAATTGGTTGCGATAACTGTGTCCCATTCTTCCTCTTTCATACGCATTGCTAATTGATCTTGCGTAATCCCCGCATTGTTCACCAATACGGAAAGACCGCCGTATTCTTTTTGGATTTTCTCAACCAAGGCTAAGCTGGCTGCAGGATCACACACATTTAGCACGGCACCATGACCATTTAAACCATTTCCTCCTTCAGTGGCCCCCTTTAGATAAGCAGTAATATTTTGAGCTCCCGCCTCAGTGGTTGCCGTACCAATTACCGTCGCTCCTTGCTGAGCAAATAAAGTAGCTATGGCGCGCCCAATTCCACGCGACGCACCTGTTACTAAAACAATCTGCCCGCTTAAATCAAAAATTGGCTTCATTATTTGTTACTCTCTAAGTTTTGTGGGCGAAGAATGATTACCAGCCCGACATTGTTTGATTGACTATAAAAATTCGAGTCAGCTCGGGCCTACGCCCTAAAGCCCCAAGGTGCAATGAGTTTTTGCATCAAATTTAATTTGATTGACAATTCAGCTCCAAAATTCTATTCAATGAAGCGTCATCAAACATAGCCTCACCAACTAAATCCGGATTAATACGTTTTACCAGCCCCGCTAACACTTTTCCAGGGCCGCATTCAACGATATGTGTCACATTTTGTCTTGCCATTTCTTGAACAATTTCAACCCACCGAACAGGATTTGCTGCCTGACGTACTAACGCATCTTTAATAGTGTCAACACTACTAGCTATCTCCACATCAACGTTATTAATTACATCGATTTCTGGCAAAGAAAACGGCACTTGCGTTAAGTATTCCCGCAATTGATCGGATGCGGGCTTGAGCAAAGAAGAATGAAATGGAGCTGATACTGGCAACACCAATGCCCTTTTGGCCCCCCGCGCTTTAGCGGCCTCACAGGCACGTTCCACTGCAGCCTTATGGCCTGCAATAACAACCTGTGCGGGTGCGTTAAAATTTACGGGCTCAACAATGCCGTCTAGCTGAGACTCCAAGCAAGCCAGACGTACCTCGTCGTCAGTCAAACCCAAGATAGCTGCCATTCCGCCAATGCCAAATGGTACCGCCTCTTGCATTACCTTGGCCCGAAATCGGACCAATGATACGGCTTCTTTAAACGGCAATGCCTTCGCCGCTACCAAGGCCGAATATTCCCCCAAACTATGTCCTGCCATTAACGTAGGTTCAGCTCCGCCCGCATCTAGCCAAATGCGATAGCAAGCAACTGCTGCAGTCAGCATGATAGGTTGGGTATTAATAGTTAAATCTAATTCCTCTTTGGGGCCTTCGTTAATGAGCTTTCCCAAATCCATGCCCAATACCTCTGAGGCTTCTGCAATTGTCTTTTTTATTATTGGGTGAGAGCCAAAACCACTCAACATACCGATCGATTGGGAACCCTGGCCGGGAAAAACGAAGGCAAATTTATTCATAGGAGCAGTAAAAGAGAAAAAAAATTTGAAATGATAGAGGGGCTAATTGAAGTCGCTCTGGGAAGAATTATTCTTTGCTAAGGTAATTACACATTACTGTTACATCTTGACGATAACAGCACCCCAGGTGAAGCCGCCGCCCACGCCTTCCATAAGAACCGTTTGCCCAGCTTTAATCCGGCCATCTCGAACGGCACAGTCCAACGCCAACGGAATCGATGCAGCCGATGTATTACCATGTTGGTCGACCGTCACCACTACTTTTTCCAATGGTAGATTTAACTTTTTAGCCGTACTTTGCATAATGCGAATGTTGGCTTGATGTGGTACCAGCCAATCTAGATCAGACGCAGCAATATTGGCCGCTTGCATGACTTCACTGGCTACTTTTTCCAACATGGAAACAGCGATCTTAAATACAGCCGGGCCGTCCATGTGTACAAAAGAACTTCCGTCCAATGCGCCGTACGCACTCTTTCCGGGTACGGTTAAAATGTGTGCGTAATTTCCATCAGCATGCAGTTTAGTGGCGAGAACACCCGGTTCAGCTGATGCTGTCATTACTACGGCGCCAGCACCATCACCAAATAATACGCATGTGCTGCGATCTTTAAAGTCTAGAATCCGTGAGTAAAGTTCTGCACCTATCACTAGAACATTTTTATTATTTCCCGATTTAATCATGGCATCGGCAATAGTAATAGCATAAATAAAACCGCTACAAACTGCCTGCACATCAAAAGCGCCTCCACCTGAAATACCTAGCTTTTTCTGTACAATACAGGCGGTGCTGGGAAAGCTGCCCAGATGGTCTGGGGTAGAGCTAGCAACGATAACCAGGTCAATTTGATCTTTTTTTACCCCCGACATTTCAATCGCACGTTCCGCTGCATAAACAGCTAAGTCGCTAGCACAGACGCCGCGTTCAGCAAAATGACGAGCTGAAATACCGCTCCTACTTACTATCCACTCATCGGATGTTTCAATACCCTGCTCAGCCAACTGTTGAGTTAAGTCGTGATTTGTTACGCGATTGGGAGGCAAATAACTGCCGGTTCCGATAATTTTGCTAAACATTTTCAGTCCTTATTATGTGAATCAGTTATAACGCATTTGCAATGATCTGATAAAGGACCGGGGCTACACTCGCCCGGCCTCATCTGCCTCTAACTGATTCCCAACCAATTCGTTTAGCGCTGAAGTGATATGGTGTAATACGCCGTTTTTAGAAGCATCATAAGCACGCTGAATTGCCCATTCGAAACTGTAAGCATCTGCTCCGCCATGACTCTTAATCACTAGGCCCCGTAATCCTAATAAGCTTCCGCCATTATAATTCGAGGGATTAAGTCGATATCCGATGGCCTTTAACGCGCCGCGTGCCATTAGTGCACCTAATTGGGTAAAAACATTACGATTAAACTCAGTGAGTAATACGCTCTTTACAAATCGACCTAAACCTTCCGCTGCTTTAAGCGTCACATTGCCGACAAAGCCATCACACACAACAATATCCGTGGTGCCTGCAAAAATATCGTTACCCTCTACATTGCCATAAAAATTTATTACTCCCTTGCTATGTTCGTTGCGCAATAACTGCGCTGTTTGTTTGACCACATCATTGCCCTTTATATCTTCTTCGCCCACATTTAGTAATCCGACAGTTGGTTCTACTTTACCCTCAACGGCAGTATACAGAGCGGTGGCCATAATGGCGAACTGCTGTAAATGTTTGGGTTCGCAATCGACATTAGCCCCCAAATCTAATACATAGGTTGGGGTGTTTTTCTGACTAGGTAATATGCTACAGATTGCAGGGCGATCGACATTCGGTAATGTCTTTAATACAAAGCG
Source organism: Solimicrobium sp. (assembly GCA_021155915.1). Classification (GTDB taxonomy): domain Bacteria; phylum Pseudomonadota; class Gammaproteobacteria; order Burkholderiales; family Burkholderiaceae_D; genus Solimicrobium. Next base: position 9,858 of record JAJNBE010000038.1, read on the forward strand.
TGAAATGGCCATTAATGCCCCGGTATTTCCGGCGGATACGCATACATCTGCCTGCGCCTCTTTAACTTGGTTAATAGCAACCCGCATAGAGGAATCTTTCTTGCGGCGCAATGCCATCTCTAAAGAGTCATTCATCGTGATGACTTCACTGGCATTTATGATCGTCAAACGCGGATGGTGATCAAATTTTTGTTTTTTTAATTCTGATCTAATAATAAGTTCTTGACCTACCAAAATTATTTGCACATCTTCGGTACGCTTAACAAAAGAAACTGCTGCTGCTACCGTAACAGCCGGGCCATAATCTCCACCCATACAGTCTACTGAAATCCGTATGATCATTTTTTAAAATTATCTCCTGAGTAAGGACTGTTGGCGGAATTATTCAACTGGAACCGCTTTGTCTTACCTTCACGTGCTTTCCGTCTGTGCATGAATCGGCACGGTTTGGTTGTCTCTCCCACAGGCGGGCGTGCACGGGGAGATAGGCTCACCAGAATGAAAGAAACGTGGCACCGTGTCGCTTTAGTCAAGAACAAAAGTAAGCCTGGGTACAACAGAGGCTTGGTACACTCTAAAATAATAACGTTCATCGACGCGCGAAATGCCTTCCTCCCCGGGCCCCTCTTCTGCGATTCAGAGGGACCTCATATGCCATTTAACCGAGTTTTTCCATTCGGCCGCTAACTTTGCAGTGAATCCGATAAACATTCACTATCAGTCTAAGAACACTTTCGCGAATCGCATGCTACTCTACGAAGCCCTAATGGAAAATCTTGATTAAAGTTATGCATGGGAATACACAACGCCCTTTTTTTAGCACAAGACGCGTAGCATTAAATTACAACATTTCAAAAAATCAGTTGATCAAACAAAAAAAAGCAGCGCCAAGTAAGAACTGGTTACGCCGCTTTTATTCGCTTTTACGTTAACTTTAGATAATCGGTCACAAAATAAGCTGACATAGTCTGACCTAATAGCAACGTTTAACTAAAATTTTTCTTCGAAATTACTCGTCGTTTTTTGTTTTAAGCACCTTACGTCCACGATAAAACCCATTAGGACTAATGTGATGACGCATGTGCGTTTCACCGGTTGTTGGCTCAATAGACAACTGAGGTGCAACCAAAAAATCATGTGAACGATGCATACCGCGTTTAGATGGGGTTTTCTTGTTTTGCTGAACTGCCATAATAACTCCTGAGGAATAAGACTTTAATGCTGACTTGATTTGAATCAACCCTAAATTCGAATCATAACGAACTTAAAGCACGAAATTTTAACATACCTGGTTAGCGAACTTGGTGCCCTAACCTGAAAACTTTACAAAATCTAAATTGACATCTCAACTTAGCAAACTCAACTTTTAAGTTTATCTACTACTAATCGATCTTTTAACGCAGCGAATGGAGATTCTTTTTTAACATTTACTGAGGCATTAAATGGAGTGTCAATTGGGCAAATTTCGTGCTTGGGTGAAAACGGTATAGCTAACATTACCTCATCCTCAATCAACGCCAAAACATCAAACACCTTGCTTGCCACAATAACTTCCAATTCATCCCCTGACAACAAAGCATCCAGTTCGTCTGCAGTTTGCTCATCTTTAGCCAAAAGAAAGGTTGATTCGGCTTTAACTTGAAAAACATAGGGAGCCAAACAGCGCTGGCACATCAATTGCACTGAGCCGAGAACGGTCAAATGTAAGGCAGGGTAACCTTTGATCGCAGTAGAATCATTACCAACCAAAGTCCACTCTATGGCACTTTCATCTGAGACACATTCTGCACGTAATCTGAGCAACTCAGTTAGCGACAATTTTCCAACTTGTTGTTCACCATTGCGACAAAATGCAAACGCATCAATAATCGCCATAACACCCTACACAGTTAGAAAGCCTGCGATAATAGCAGATTTAGTCTTTACCCGTCAAAGGTTCAAGCAAAAATGACCGAAACTTGTAACGAAAATCGTATCATACTCGCCTCCAGCTCAATTTATCGCAAAGAATTGCTATCTCGGTTACATCTCCTATTTGATGCAATTTCTCCTAATATCGACGAAAGTGCCTTTCCCGATGAAGCACCACAGGCAACCGCTTTACGCTTAGCAAAATTGAAGGCACACTCAGTCGCGAAAATGGCACCCGGGACTATCGTGATTGGTTCTGATCAAGTCGCCACCCTCGATAATTTACACATCGGCAAACCAGGCACGCACCAAAATGCCTTAACTCAATTACAAATGATGCGCGGCAAACGAGTAATTTTTCACAGTGCGCTATGCGTATATAAGAATTGTCAGCCCACTCCCTTTATTCAACTCGATAACATTCAAACGGAAGTTACCTTCCGCGATTTGCCGGATGCAGAATTAGAAGCGTATCTGCATATCGAAAAACCCTATGACTGTGCAGGCAGCGCAAAAAATGAAGGCCTGGGAATTGCTATTTTGGAGCGTATTGAGAGCAGCGACCCAACTGCACTAACTGGATTGCCGTTAATTACGCTTACAAGTATGTTGCGCAAAGCGGGGGTGAAGTTTTTTCAAACGATCTGAGCCGGTATAATATTTCCAATGTCATTTGTAGTGCGGTTATATGCATCACTATTTCGTAACCAGGCTGCCTCGATGCACCAGCTTCTCATGATTTTCATGCGCAAGCTATTCTCCCAGGTACCTTAATCTCTGTGATTGCTTACCTCTTCTAACTTTATCTGACCTAATTCACCTCACAATTTAAGGATATTGATTTATGCGCTTAAAAGATATCCGTGCCACCTGGCACTTGGCTTGGCCGATTGCAGTCGGGCAACTGGCGTCAACGGGAACGGCATTTATTGATACCGTTATGGCAGGACATGTTTCTGCAGGGGATTTGGCGGCTGTTTCTGTTGGTTCCTCGATTTGGATCACGCTAACAATCACTATGGTCGGCTATTTACTCGCGACTAGTCCCCTTGTTGCCAATAGGGTTGGCGCAAATGATGCCGCAACTATTCCATCCATTACCCAGCAAGCGTTAGTACAAGCAGCAATCCTGAGTGTCATTGCATTTCTATTGGCACGCTCAATATCTCCGATTTTCCCCTTGCTGGGGCTAGAGCCAGAAGTAGCGCAGAAGTCGAAAGATTTCGTAAGCGCCATCTGTTGGGGGCTACCTGCTTTTGGTTTTTATCGTGTGCTATATAGCTACAGTGCAGCTTTAAAGCACACGAAACCCATGATGACTATTTCTCTGTTTTGCCTCCTCTTAAATGTTCTCATTAACTGGATTTTAATTTATGGACACTTCGGCTTTCCTGCGATGGGTGGTGTGGGATGTGGTTGGGCAACCGCCTTCTGTATGTGGGCGAATTTGGTTTTATTGTTGGCATGGATATTAGTGAGCAAATGTTATCAGAACACGCATCCATTCAGAAGCTGGCAAGGATGGGATCTGGCTGTTCAAAAACAATTATTTAAACTTGGCTTACCAATCGCCATCATGTTTTTAGTTGAAGTCAGTGCTTTCAGTATAATTGCTTTAATCCTTGCAAAACTCGGCACAACCACTGTAGCGGCACATCAGATTGCGCTCAATTTTAGTTCCCTCACCTTCATGGTTCCGATGGCAATTGCCACCGCGTTAACGGTACGGATTGGTCATGCTATTGGTGCAAAAAATTCTGATGCAGCGCGCTTTATTGGTCAGAATGGAATACGACTTGGGTTAGGCATTGCGCTAGTCAGCGGCAGTCTTATGATCTTCGCTTCAAGCTGGATTGCAAGTTGGTATTCTCAAGATGCTGAGGTATTAGCGCTTGCGGCCCAACTTATTATTCTTGCCGGTATCTTTCAATTTTCCGACATCACCCAGGTTGTGTGTGCCGGTGTTCTACGGGGTTACAAAGTTACTCGCCTTCCCATGATGATTCACATGACGGCTTTTTGGGTAATTGGAATCCCGCTGGGTTATGTACTTACTTTTGGAGTAGGGAATTTTCAGGGGCTAGGCGTGAGAGGATATTGGATCGCATTAATTATTGCACTCACTATTGCTGCCTTAGCATTAAAACTTTTGTTCAAACGCATCAGCAATCAGCACGTAACTCTGCATCAGTTACCTAACCCAAAAATTGGGTTATTCAATACTGATGAAATTATCGTATAGAGCTCTACATAACGTAAAATTGTGTCAATCAAATACCGTTTTGCTCAGTCGGGCAAAGATATCCTTAAGAAATATTGTTGAAAGTGAAGGCCGAACACGAACAAGTAGAATAAAATTATTTATTTGTATTATCTTTTTTGCTACATTGTCTTTTTTACTATAAAATAGTAGCTGATTTTGTTTTATGGTGCGTTACACCATTGACTGAAATCTGCGTTTCGCATAGCGACTATTTATTTTCAGAAAGATTAAAAAACATGCAATTATCCCTCTTCAAGTCACTACTAAATTTGGTGTTCGTCATTATTACAAGCCATTTGGTGGCGCCCGTTGTTTATGCAGGCGCTGCTTATTTAAGAGTTCAAGATACGGATGGTAAAACACCGTTTAGTTCGTATATTAATAGTGGCTCTATTATTTTTAATGAACTTAATAAAAACTCTCTCGGTGGGGCTGCGTACTCCAATCTTGGAATTGGAATCCCCCCTTATCTTAATGATAACTATAAAACCTACTATATAGTCATGCCAGGCTATGAGAAGCGATTTGGTGTTTTTAAATTGCAAAAATCGACAAATGGTGAAAAAGACGGCCCAAAAGAGGATCTGGTTTTTAAAACTAAAAAGGAGGCTAACGATTTTTGTACCGAGTTATCCAGAGCCGCTGGGGACTTCGAGTACTCTAAGCTTGACAAAGAGGGCACTGCCTTTGTATCCGACTATGTTGGCGGTCTTCAACAGGTGATAGCAGTTGCTTATTCCGTCCCCTATCAAGGTGATCTGACTCCTTCAAAAAAACATGTGTTTTGCTCTAATCATTGGAAAGTGGCAAACAACTACTGGAACAAACCAGATCCTAACTATTTTGATGAAAATGAGATAACCGGAGTTAAGGCAAGTGGATTCATTAATGGTAATAAGAACAAATACCAAGTAGTTTGTATGAACGATCAAATGCCGGAGACTAGTTTTCTCTCCACAAGTCATTGGGAATGGTCAAATTTTATGTGGGTCCATGTTACTACTTGGACAAATGGAAACTACAGTTATGACGCTTCGGGAACCGCAATCGAAGAAAGGCCATCGCTGGAGCAGATTGACGCTGGGGTCGGTACCCGATACTGTTCACAGTCCGCTTAAGGGAAAAACTGAATCAATGCTTACTTCAGTTTCACCTACTCTCTCCTCAACCTTGTCGTCAACCGGGAATTTCCATTAGGGGCGAGACAAGTGGGCTTCTTTTAAGTTATTTGGCCGCAAAAATACCTGTGGGCTCAGAAAACTTTCCTGGTAGGGAAAGTCCGTTCCGCAAGCGCAGTGCGTGCACTGCGAAACCCTTGCTCCACCGCCGACGCGGTGGCCTGTATGCCGCCAGGAGGAGCAACGCAGTCTAGGTAACTTAAAAGGAGTGCAATTGGACTTCGTAGTGTTGCACATAATTCACGATAGTGGACTTAGTCTGATAGTTAATGTTTATTAGCTTGACCACGACGTTGTAGCGGTCTAAGAGAAATCTCAGTTCAACATTGCGGCACGCGAGGAAAGGAAACTAAAGTGGTGCTACCGATTCGTAATGGCGTTGCCCCCAGTTATTTGTGGTTACAAAAAGGTCCATGGAAAACCTTGCTAGAATTTTTAATTCTACGCTTCCCCAATGTTTCGAAAGAAATGTGGCGAAGTCGGTTGGCACGCAAGGAAGTAGTTGACCCCGAGGGAAAAGCTTTTACTGAGACAAGCCCGTATCGCTGGGGTGGCCGAATTTTTTATTATCGTGAAATTGAATCTGAGACGGCTCTTCCCTTTGAAGAACACATAATTTTTCAAGATCAACATATCTTAGTCATAGATAAACCACACTTTTTGCCGGTTACTCCCAGTGGTCAATTTTTGCATGAAACGTTACTGGTGCGTTTAAGGAAGAAGTATTCTTTGGATCACCTAAGCCCTATTCATCGGCTTGACAGAGAAACTGCCGGCGTAATAATTTTTTCGACTAACATAAAAAGCCGCGGTGCATATCAAACTTTATTTCAAAGGCGGGTTGTAACAAAAGAATACGAAGCGTTAGCAATTAACTTGGCGACGTACCAATTTCCCTTTACGCACCGTAGTAGAATTGAACCCGGCACACCGTTTTTTCGCATGCAAGAAGCGCCTGGCACTCCTAATTCAGAAACACACATCGAACGCATTGAACGAATTGGTGAAATAAGCCGATACCGTCTTTGCCCTCTTACCGGAAGAAAACACCAACTTAGGGTGCATTTAGCTGCGTTAGGCATTCCGATTTTAAATGATCTTTTTTATCCAATTGCTCAACCAATGGGGGCGGATGATTTATCAAAGCCCTTGCAATTGCTAGCTAAGGCAATTGCCTTTATTGATCCGATTACTGGGCAAGAACGTTTCTTTCAAAGTCAGCAAAAACTGGCTAATTTGCGTCAATCTTTGGGAACATAAGGCATCTTTACTTTGCCAACATTTTACCATTTCAATTAAGGAGTTCTAGATGAACAATCAGTTTGTATGGGTAGATATTCCTGTTACAGATCTGGACAGGGCAATTAAGTTCTATTCTGCTGTATTAGGATGCACTATAACAAAAGGACACGGGCCGGGATTAATATTTGGATTGCTGCCGCATGAGGATACCAATGTCGGCGGTTGCCTGGTTTTGTCAGCTGCAGACAGTGCCCCTTCTTTAACGGGACCTCTTGTGTATTTGAATGCCGAGGGTCGTCTTGCGGACGCAGTCAACGCCGTTAACGCAGCCGGTGGAAAAGTACTGCAAGATATTCACCCAATTGGTCCATGGGGATATCGCGCTATTTTTCGAGACAGTGAAGGTAACCGGGTCGCGCTTCACTCCATGACCGAGGCTTCAATATAGCCCTTGGTAAAAGCCTATGCCCAATTTACTGCTGAGCCAAAGACGGCATCGCGCGGTTATCGCAATTCTCAGGTATTCAGTATTTTCGGTTGCTGAGCTCCTTGCACCTTGTCTTTGGTTCACTCGCTACGGTTGCGTAGACATCCTAGGTAGACGTATGGTTGATTCGAAGTTAAATCTCCTTCTCATCAACCAGTTTTAAGCTGCGGGTAAACAAAGATCAGTCCATTTTTTTGAAAGCCTGTTCAATATCAGCAATCAAATCCGCGACATCTTCCAGCCCAACATAAAATCGTACCAACTGCGCTTCTTCTGTCCAGCCCGCACGCATTTTTTGGACTCGATACGGCACGCATAAACTATGGGCCCCACCCCAGCTATAACCGATTTTGAATAGCAATAAGCTATCGACAAACTGATCTGTTTGTTTTTCGCTGTATCTAGCATTAAAAATCACAGAAAACAGTCCTCCGGCGCCCGTAAAGTCACGCAACCATAGGTCATGTCCCGGACAATCAGGAAACGCGGGATGTAGAACCTTATCAATTTCCGGGCGACTTGAAAGCCAAGTTGCAATTTGCCTTGCATGATGATCATGCGCGGCAAATCGTAATGGCATGCTTGGTAAGCTACGCAAGATGAGATAAACATCATCCATACCAACGCCCAAGCCGAGTGTCTTATGCACTGTCTCTAAACGCATATTTAGTTCTGCATCGCGCGTAATGAGGGCCCCCATTAATGCGTCCGACCCACCACATTGATATTTTGTTAGGGCCTGAACACTGATATCAACCCCATGATTAAAGGGTTTAAATGCGATACCGGCAGACCAGGTGTTATCCAAGGCTACCAGTACGCCTCGGGCATGTGCGGCCTGGCAAATAGCGGGAATATCAGGAACTTCCATGGTGACTGAACCGGGCGCTTCGGTCCAGATTAAACGTGTGTTTTCCTGAATTAACGTGCTGATGTTTCCGCCGATCAGCGGGTTATAGTGCCGCACTGAGATATCGTAATTTTTCGCCATCCAATGACCTAGTTCGCGATTTGGGCCATAGACATTATCGGCAATTAAAACGTCATCACCTGTTTTTAAGAACGCCAGGCTTACAATAGAAATTGCTGCCAAACCGCTGGGTGCCAATAAGCAATGCTGACCTTCTTCAATCGCCGCCAATCTGGCTTCTAACGTACGTGAAGTGGGGGTACCTTGTAATCCGTAGGTGTAAGTTGATTTATCCGACCAGGCGCTACTGCGCATTGATCCTACATTTTCAAATAACACCGTAGACGCGTGATGTATTGCGGTAGGGATAGCCGAGAACCCTTCTGGGGCGGTATATTCGGGATGGATGATTTTAGTGGCCGGATGTGGTTTCATTTTTTAAAAACGGGTAATTTATTTTAAAAATACTTTATGTTGCTGAAGCCGCACGTTTGACTCCCTCTTCTACTTATGGGAAAAAATATGGAGAGAAAGCTGGTAAAACCCGGAAAGAACCGCCCTCAATCTATCCTTTATCACGAAGTAGCAGATGACAAACCTGCATGATTTATCGCCGAAAAATAAATATTCAGGTACGACAAAAAGATTAAATTGGCTCAGCCCACAAATCATGCGCGTCCGAAGCCGTAACTTTGACATCCACAAACTCGCCAACTAGCAATTTTTTATGTGGTTCAAAGTGCGGCTTAACATAAACTACGCCATCAATTTCCGGAGCATCTGCCGATGACCGTCCAACGCCGCCTTGTCGATTAACCTCATCCAACAAGACACGCAGCGTGGTACCCACTTTAGCCTGCAAACGCTTTTTAGAAATCTGTTCTTGTAGTTCCATCACACGACCACGACGTTCTTCCCGCACTTCTTCAGGCACCGGATTTTCTAGTAAATTCGCGGTCGCTCCATCCACGGGAGAATAAGCAAAGCAACCTAAACGATCGATCTCTGCTTCTTTCAAAAAATCCAGCAAATAAGAAAACTCCGCCTCAGTTTCTCCTGGGAAACCGGCAATAAAGGTGGAACGTATCGTTATTTCAGGACAAATTTTTCTCCATGCTTGAATGCGATCAAGGTTCTTTTCGCCACTCGCCGGTCGCTTCATTCTTTTTAATACATCTGGATGGGCGTGCTGCAAGGGTACATCTAAATACTGCAAAATCGATCCTTGCTGCATGTGCGGAATAATTTGATCGACGTGGGGGTATGGATACACATAATGTAAACGTACCCAAGCATTATACTGTTTAGCCAGTTCGCCCAACGCCTCAACTAATTGAGTCATATGAGTTTTTACCGGCTTACCGTTCCAAAATCCCATCCTAAATTTGACGTCAACGCCGTAGGCACTAGTATCTTGAGAAATAACAAGTAGCTCTTTTACACCGGCTTTAAACAAGTTTTCTGCCTCCAACATTAAGTCAGCAATGGGACGCGAAACTAAATCGCCACGCATAGAGGGGATAATGCAGAAACTACAACGGTGATTACAACCTTCTGAAATCTTTAAGTAGGCAAAATGTTTAGGTGTAAGTTTTATACCTTGGGTCGGCACCAAATCCAAAAATGGATCGTGTGGCTTTGGCAGATATTTATGCACGGCTGACATAACTTCGGTCAACGCATGGGGTCCGGTTACTTCCAATACTTTAGGATGAATACGCTTAATCATATCGTGACCTTGTGCATCTTTTTTCGCACCCAGACAGCCTGTCACGATTACCTTACCATTTTCATGCAGTGCTTCCCCAATAGCATCCAATGATTCTTGAACCGCCGCATCAATAAAACCGCAGGTATTGACTATAACCAAATCAGCGCCGTCATACGATTTAGCCGTTTCGTAACCTTCTGCGCGTAATTGAGTAAGAATTTGTTCAGAATCTACTAGGGCTTTGGGACACCCGAGAGAAACAAAGCCGACTTTGGGGGGAGTAGTTTGATTTTGCATGTAATAAGCCTCGAAACGAAGCCGTCATTGTACCGGAGTACCTGACAAATTCGGGTGTTCTTTGCTTATTTACATCGAAAGGCTTCTACCCCCAACATACGGCGCGAGCCAAATACGGCGGTGAGCGGTGCTCGCATTTCTCATGTACCTCTAAGTACGGTCGCTGCGATCCGTGCGCCTTGTTTTTGGCTGCGCATTATGTAGTCTGCAGCGCTCTTTTCGAGTCAACAAATGAATTGGTGGTCAGGATTGTTGGTCAGCCTAAGAAATAAGCGGATCAAAGCTAACTTAAGGCTTTTTTTCTGAATTGATAGGGATATGCCCCCGAAAAAAACAGCATAATTTTGGAGATTAACTCAATTAACAAGCAGCATGATTAACAGTAACTACATGCACAGCCAAACCACCCAATGCAGTTTCTTTATATTTGGCTTGCATGTCAAAACCAGTCTGACGCATTGTTTCGATCACCTGGTCCAAGCTGACATAGTGCGTGCCATCACTATGCAAGGCCAGAGACGCTGCAGTAATGGCCTTCACAGCACCCATTCCATTGCGTTCGATACAAGGAATCTGCACGAGGCCGCCAATCGGATCACAGGTCATCCCTAAATGATGTTCTATACCGATTTCTGCCGCCGCCTCAATTTGCTGATTTGTTCCACCCAGTGCGGCGGTTAAACCCGCCGCCGCCATGGCACAGGCAACGCCGACTTCACCCTGACAGCCAATTTCTGCGCCCGAAATGGACGCATTTTTCTTGCATAACATCCCTACTGCTGAAGCCACTAATAAAAAGTCGCGTATGCCCTGCTCTACATCTTCCTGCTTACAGTCCTCAGCGTAATACCGTAGTACCGCTGGAATAATTCCAGCGGCGCCATTGGTCGGGGCCGTAACAACTCGGCCGCCGGCTGCATTAACTTCGTTTACCGCCATAGCATACAAGCTGACCTTATGAAGTGGCTCATGGGGCAAATTGGTAGTAGAGTCCAACGCAGCACGCCAAAGTTTAGCGGCACGACGTTTGACCATTAACCCACCCGGCAACATGCCTTCTTCCTTTAAACCGATTTCTATACAGTGCTGCATCACATGCCAAATTGCATCCAAACCCGCATTTAGTTCAGCTTGGCTTGAGTGAACAGATTCGTTAGCACGCATCATTGCAGCAATACTCATGCCACTTTTCACCCCATGGGCTAACAAGTCGGCCATGCTGCTAAACGGATAGGGTTTTATAATAGATTCAACGATTGAATCATGTCCTAATTCCTGTTCACTTTGTATGAACCCTCCACCAACTGAATAAAAAATTTGGCTCGTCACGCTGCCGTCAAGTCGAGTCGCGGTAAATTTGAGCCCATTTGGATGTCCCGGCAAATTTTCTTGCTTATGCCACAGTAAATCGGTATTAATATTAAATGGAATGCGATATTCTCCTAATAATCGAATTTTCCCGTTAACAACGATTTCATCAACTTTGGCCTCTATGGTTTCAGGCACAATGTCATGGGGCGTCTCACCCAACAACCCTAATAACACGGCCTTATCCGTTGCATGACCTGCGCCAGTCAAAGCCAGTGAGCCATATAAATCGATCTGGACACGCTGCACTTGTACCAAATTTTCACATTCCAGCAAAAACCGTCGCGCAGCTAACATCGGGCCGACCGTATGTGAACTGGACGGACCTACGCCAATCTTAAATAAATCAAAAACCCGCATGTCCATAAAATTCTCTCTACCCTATTCGATTTGCTATGATCCCACTAAAACACACATCATAAGAACGACTTAATCAAATTAAATTGCTTTACTAATTTTCTCACTACCAATTTTTTTAGAAATATTTTTCAACATGTCTGTCACCATCTCTGACAAATCACATCGGGCATGCCAACCCCAATCGTTACTCGCCTGTTGGTCGTCCAGACTATCTGGCCAGGTATCAGCGATAGCCTGGCGTTGATCTGGAGCGTAATTGAAGAAAAACTGAGGGTAATGACGTTGAATTTCTGCAGCAATTTGTGCAGGAGTAAAACTAATTCCGGCTACGTTGTACGCAGAGCGAATGCTAATTTTGTCTGCGGATGCTTGCATCAATTCAATAGTCGCGCGGATCGCATCAGGCATATATATCATAGGCAACGCCGTATCTGCGGCCAAGAAGCACTCATAAGCCTCGCCTCGCAAGGCAGCATGAAAACAGGCAATAGCATAATCCGTCGTTCCGCCACCTGGGGGAGCTTTATAGCTAATAATTCCAGGATAACGAATACTGCGCACATCAACTCCATATTTGTTGAAGTAATATTCGCATAAACGTTCACCAGCCAACTTACTAATACCGTACATGGTGGTCGGATCCATTATAGTGATTTGGGGTGTTTTAACCGGCACCGTATTTGGACCAAAAGCCGCGATAGAAGACGGCCAGAATACGCGCATTGGTTTCCCAGCCTGTTTCCGAGTTCTTGCCAACTCAAGAATATTCAGCAAGCCATTCATATTCAATGTCCAGGCTTTTAGGGGCGCCTGCTCGCTTGTGACCGATAATAAGGCCGCGAGTTGATAAACATCAGTAATTTGATATTTCTCTACTATGTCCGCAAGTGAGTCAGAATCAAGCACATCCAATTGCTGATAATGTATTACACCGTACAAGCTGGTTAAACTAATGTCAGAAGCAATTACATTGTCTACACCATGGATGAGAATAAGCGCATCCACTAATTCACTGCCAATTTGCCCATTAGAACCGATAACTAATATTCGCTGCATAGAATTTTATCCAATAATTTTTAGTTCACGACCAGCGTGAGAGAATGCAGAAAGTACCTTGTCTATTTGTTCGGTGCTATGTGCCGCTGATAATTGCACCCGAACCCGCGCTTGCCCCATCGGGACAACAGGGTAGAAGAACCCCGAGACCAATATTCCCAATTCATATAAACGCGCTGCAAACTTTTGAGCAACGGTTGCATCGAACAACATAACAGGAACAACTGGGTGCGTTCCGGGTTTGATAGTAAAACCCAGCCGTTCAATTTCCTGACGGAAATAGGCGGTGTTAGCATGCAGACGGTCACGTAGCTGCGTGCTCGCCGAGATTATTTTTAACACTTCCAACGAAGCACCAACAATGGAAGGTGCTAAGGTGTTGGAAAATAAATAAGGACGTGATTTCTGACGCAAAATTTCGACTACTTCGCGCCGCGCCGAAACAAATCCACCCATTGCGCCACCCAGCGCCTTACCTAGCGTACCAGTAATAATGTCGATGCGACCCATAACCTTGTGATGTTCATGCGTACCGCGACCTGTTGCGCCCATGAAACCAGAAGCATGACATTCGTCAATCATAACTAAAGCGCTGTAACGATCAGCCAAATCACAAATTTTATCTAGTTGTGCAATAGTCCCATCCATCGAAAATACACCATCGGTCACAATAATTTTGTGACGTTTTCCTTCGGCAACCGCTGCTTTTAATTGCACTTCTAAATCCGTCATATCGTTATGTGCGTAACGATAACGAGCGGCTTTACACAAACGGATTCCATCGATGATCGAAGCGTGATTTAACGCATCGGAAATAATAGCATCTTCACTGTCAAATAAAGGTTCAAATACTCCACCATTCGCGTCAAAAGCGGCAGCATACAAAATGGTCTCTTCCATACCCAAAAATTCCGAGAGCGCTTTTTCTAATTGTTTATGTACCGTTTGCGTGCCACAGATAAAACGCACCGAAGATAAGCCATAGCCAAATTGCTCTGTTGCCTTAATCGAGGCTTGCACCATGGTTTCATTACCGGACAATCCTAAATAATTATTAGCACACATATTAATTAAATGCCGTCCTTCGTTATCCACGACTTCTGCTCCCTGACGGGATGCCAATATGCGCTCAATTTTATATAAACCGGCTTCACGTAACTCATCGATAGTATTTTTCAAACCAGAATAAAAAGCCGCCTGGTGTGTGGCATTTACTGTATTCATTATGTTCCTTTAATTAAAGACAAACTGTTTTTTTGCAGAAAGATATACGAACAAATTTTTTATATCAAGAAGCAAATTTAATAATGGATACTAAGCATTCCTACTAGAGTTTGCAAGCGTTCCTAATAAGAAAATGACCTAGATCAATTCGCTCAAAGCGCCACCAGAAGTCGATTCCACCTTGCAACACTTGCGTCTTAAATGCTGTTCCACTTCAAAAATTTATCTTGTCTTGGGATATTTACTGATCAATGTCATACAAATTAAGCGGGAGAAATCTACTCTGAAAATTGTCGTTCTTTACCGTGGGATGTGGATATTACGGAAGTGTCGAGTAGAGAGGTAAAAAATAATGATGGTGTTCGCTTAGCAGGTATACATAAGATTGCCGCCGTTAGGGAAAACCCTTATATGTTTGATATCGATCAAATGCCAGCGTTTAATCAGTTGAAGCGACATCCATTTTTGCTATAGTAAGTACGGTCGATTAGCCGTCGACCTCACGGTAGTAATGTTCAATTAAGGTGCGCGAAACCTGGAGATCGGGTTTATAGCGAATTTTAGGTGTACCGTCTAACACTAAAAAGGTTAATGTATGAAAACAACTAAACCAACTATTTTTCCTCTTGCTGCACTTGTACTACTCGCCAGTTGTGGAGGGCACGGGGGAGACTCTGGCCCGTCCACTCCACCGTTAGAAGGGATGTATGTGGGGAATATAGGTTCTAACCATGTAGCGACTTTAGTGCTTGAAGATGGCTCGTTTTGGTCAACTTACAGCTCTACCGAAGATCCAAACACCCTGCAAGGTTTTAGTACTGGTAAAGCCAATTATAAAAAGAGTAAATTCGATTTGAATTTTACTCACTTTGAGCAGCCGGGTGATAAGCCCGTTACCGGAACAGGCTCTGGGGATTATAACGAGACATCCATGACCGGGGTTATCAATAGGGAAGGTAAATCGGGTACCTTTAAGGTAACGGTGGCGCCAGCCACTACTTACATTTATAAAACCCCTGCCTCCCTAACTTCAGTTTATGGTTTATGGGAAGGTAAACTTTTAAATAACGAAGAGGGTAGTATAACTGTTGACAGCGGTGGAATGTACACAGGTACTTCAGGTACTTCGTCCAATAAATGTGACTTTACCGGTAAATTTACCCCAAGGTCGAAGGTAAACGTATT
>JAJNBE010000039.1 GCA_021155915.1 Solimicrobium sp.
CCCCATTGTCCAAAATTCCCCACTGCTGCCTCCCGTAGGAGTCTGGACCGTGTCTCAGTTCCAGTGTGGCTGGTCGTCCTCTCAGACCAGCTACTGATCACTGCCTTGGTGAGCCTTTACCTCACCAACTAGCTAATCAGATATCGGCCGCTCCATGAGCGTGAGGTCTTGCGATCCCCCACTTTCATCCCTAGATCGTATGCGGTATTAGCGCAACTTTCGCTGCGTTATCCCCCACTCCTGGGTACGTTCCGATATATTACTCACCCGTTCGCCACTCGCCACCCATTGAGTTACCCCAACTATGCTGCCGTTCGACTTGCATGTGTAAGGCATGCCGCCAGCGTTCAATCTGAGCCAGGATCAAACTCTTCAGTTGATTGCCTGTTTCGTGACCCTTCCGGATCAACTGACCCTACCGCTTCCGATAGACCCAGCTCGCTCACTTAAATTCTGACAAGCCGTCCTGACTTCACAGCACTTACGCACCATGACCCAAAAACGTCCTCAGCTACCAGAAAACTACACATGCCCACACTTATTGACTGTATGTTGTTAAAGAACAAGCACTCTCTGTATCCTTTACTCCACTTCTCACAGACACAGCGTTTTGTGTGCCTGAAATGAAGAAGCGAGATTATGCGCCTTTTGCTTACTGCGCGTCAATGGATTTCTCAACTGACTTCTTTAACCCGCAATCCGCTGCCTGCCTTTATTTCTACCTACTTTTACTGCCGCCTTTTTAGCGGGAGGCGAACTATATCAAAGGTTGTTGAACTTTGGCAAGCGAGCAAGCATGCGAAAATACAGGCTTTTCCCTCTAACTGGGTTTAAACCTCCTGAGGGATCGGAGGTATACATAAGTGAAGTGTTGAATCGTTTCTCTCTTACCCTAAAGAAAGAGAGGATTAACTCATGAGTGCTGACTCCGCGGATGCGATAAAATATCGCCGCGCTGCTTTACAGCTGACTATTTCTGGATTTTCTATGCTACGCCTGACTGATATACAACTCCCCCTTGACCATCCAGAAACTGCACTACGTCTGGCTATTACAAAAAAGTTAAACATTGTTGATGAGGAATTGCTTAGTGTTGAAATTTTTCGACGCAGCGTCGACGCGCGTAAGAAATCAGCAATAACTCTTATATACACCCTGGATATCATCAGTACTAAGGATGAACAGCTGCTTAAACAATTCCATTCTGATCTCAATGTCACCCGCACTCCTGATTGTACTTATCAATTTATACGGCAAGCGAATAATGAATTTCATGCGAGGCCGGTTGTTATCGGCACAGGCCCTTGCGGATTATTTGCGGGATTATTGCTAGCACAAATGGGATTTCGTCCGATTATTTTGGAGCGGGGTAAGGCCGTACGCGAACGCACGCAAGACACTTGGAAATTATGGCGCAAACGCGAATTACAACCAGAATCAAATGTGCAATTCGGCGAAGGTGGTGCCGGTACTTTTTCGGACGGCAAACTATATAGTCAAATTAAAGATCCTAACCATTTAGGCCGCAAAGTATTAATCGAATTGGTAAAAGCAGGCGCACCGGAAGAAATTTTATATGTAAGCAAGCCACATATCGGTACTTTTCGCCTCGTAAAAGTAGTGGAAGCAATGCGCGCGAACATTATTGAGTTGGGCGGAGAATTTCGTTTCAGCCACAAGGTAGTGGATATCATACGCGACGACAACGCCATTCAGGGAATCACTTTAGAGAGCGGCGAACAAATTTTAACCAATCACGTTGTATTAGCCATTGGCCATAGCGCCCGCGACACGTTTGAGATGTTATATGAGCGTGGCGTATATATTGAACCTAAACCATTTTCGGTTGGTTTTCGTATCGAACATCCCCAATCCCTTATTGATCGCTGCCGGTTTGGTGACTACGCCGGCAACGCTGTTTTGGGTGCCGCAGATTACAAATTAGTCTATCACGCTCGAAACGGACGTTCGGTGTATAGCTTTTGTATGTGCCCGGGCGGAACAGTTGTAGCTGCCACCTCTGAAGACCATCACGTCGTTACAAATGGCATGAGCCAATATTCTCGCAATGAACGCAATGCTAACAGCGCAATTGTGGTAGGTATATCGCCAGCAGATTACCCCGGACATGCTCTGGCAGGAATTTCTTTTCAACGCATGTTGGAGCGCCGTGCTTATATTTTAGGTGGTTCAAATTACAATGCGCCAGGCCAGCTAGTTGGTGACTTTATTTTTGGACGTAGTTCCACTAAATTCGGTGCCGTTTTACCCTCCTATAAACCCGGTGTGCAGTTGGGTGATTTGAGTAGTGCATTACCTGATTATGCTATCACGGCGATACGGGAGGCATTACCGGCTTTTGACAAAAAAATCCGAGGCTTCGCTATGCATGAAGCCGTGCTAACGGGTGTTGAAACGCGCACGTCATCACCGATACGGATTAAACGTAATGACGATGATTTGCAAAGTTTAAATACCCGTGGATTATTTCCGGCTGGCGAAGGCGCGGGATATGCCGGAGGAATCTTATCGGCGGCAGTGGATGGAATTAGGGTGGCTGAGGCGGTTGCGTTGAGTATGTATCCAGCAAAAAACAATTAAAAAGCGTTACGTATGTGTTGATTTTGATTGCTAAAAAAGGGCTTTGAAAACAATCAAAATATAATAATAACTAACCTCACCGACCTCACCCTTCAAAAAACTGTCCAGAGAGAGAGTTAAGATTACATGGTTACCGAAACATAAGGTGAAGAATGAGCTAATACAAATGGGTATTTGTATACCACTTGTTATAACGTTTCTTTTAGCTGCTCCAGAATCGCCGGATTTTCCAAAGTAGAAACGTCCTGCGTTATCACCTCCCCTTTTGCCAAGGTCCTTAATAGTCTACGCATAATTTTTCCGGAACGCGTCTTAGGTAAATTATCACCAAAACGAATTTCTTTAGGCTTCGCGATGGGACCAATTTCTTTAGCAACCCAATTACGTAAATCACGCGCAATATGACACGCGTCTTCACCGGTCGGACGACTGCGTTTTAACACTACAAAAGCGCAAATTGCTTCCCCCGTCGTATCATCAGGACGGCCCACCACAGCTGCTTCTGCCACAATAGGATTTAGCACCAAAGCAGATTCAATCTCCATGGTTCCCATCCGATGTCCCGACACATTTAAGATGTCATCAATGCGTCCGGTAATGGTGAAGTAACCTGTATCTTTATTCCGAATAGCTCCGTCACCCGCCAAATACATATGTCCGCCCAATTCTTGCGGGAAGTAGTTTTTTTTGAATCTTTCAGGGTCATTCCAAATGGTGCGTATCATTGACGGCCAGGGGCGCTTAAGTACCAATAGCCCTCCTTGTCCATCCGGAACATCATGACCACTTTCATCCACAATCGCGCAAACAATTCCAGGTAAAGGCAATGTACAAGAACCCGGAACAAGAGGCGTCGCTCCCGGCAAAGGGCTCAACATTATGCCGCCTGTTTCTGTCTGCCAAAAGGTATCAACAACAGGACATAATTTTCCACCAACATTTTGGTAATACCACATCCAGGCGGCCGGATTAATGGGTTCACCAACGGTGCCCAAAAGACGCAAAGAACTCAAATTAAATTTATTGGGATGAATAGAGGGGTCCTCATCGGCGGCCTTAATCAACGACCGAATTGCGGTTGGCGCAGTGTAAAAAATCGTCGCTCTATGTTTTTCTATCGTCCTCCAGAAGCGACCTGCATCCGGAAACATTGGGACGCCTTCAAACACAATTTGCGTTGCACCGGCTGCCAAGGGGCCATAAGCAATATAACTATGACCAGTAATCCAACCAATATCAGCTGTACACCAAAATATGTCGTTAGGTTTCAAATCAAAAACCCAATGCATGGTCTGTTTTGCCCATAACAAATATCCGCCAGAACAATGCTGCACTCCTTTTGGTTTGCCCGTCGAGCCCGATGTATACAAAACAAATAAAGGATGCTCCGCATCTACCCATTCCGGCTCACATTCCGTTGACTGATTTTTTGTAAGTTCGTGCAACCAAATATCACGGTTATGGGTTCCATTCCAATTTAATTGGCTCCCGGTGCGCTGATAAACCACAACATTGGTAATATTTTCACATCCCCCCAGCGCCAATGCTTCGTCGACCATCGCTTTCAATGGCAATTGCTTGCCGCCACGTACTTGATAATCTGCCGTGATTACCGCAATTGCGCCAACATCGATAATACGTTCCTGAAGCGCCTTAGCAGAAAACCCGCCGAATACCACCGAATGGATAGCGCCAATACGTGCGCAAGCCTGCATTGCTGCGACGCCTTCCACCGACATTGGCATATAAATAATGACCCGATCACCTTTTTTTATGCCAAGTGAGCGCAGCCCGTTCGCGAATTTACTGACTTTTTGATGTAATTCGCGATAGCTTATTTTGTAAGATGTTCCGTCGTCTGCCTCAAAAATAATCGCCGTTTTGTCCGCAGTGCCATTGACTAAATGTACATCGAGGCAGTTATACGAAACATTTAATTCACCATCCGCAAACCAGGTGTAGAAAGGCGGGTTAGACTCATCCAGAACTTGTGTAAATGGTTGATGCCAGTGCAATTGACTACGTGCCAAATTGCACCAAAAAGTATTTTCGTCATCTTTTGCTGCAGCACACAAGTCAGAATAAGTTTCCATGCTTGATACATTCGCTTGCGCTTGAAAATGGTCAGTTGGTAAGAGGAAGTGGCTCCCCGCTTTGCCGGGATACGTTTCACTTGCAGAATTATCTTCAAACATGAGGTCTCTCCCAGGATTTGGTTTTTTCAACATAAATTCTATTACTCAACTCCGCATTTTTAACTAATTGCACGTGTAAAATAGCCGGCAAATTTAGCATCAACTCAGCACAACAACAAGCGAACCCTACTTTTTATAACGCAGCTTATATTGCATCACAATCTAATGACCACAATTAAACAAGCCGATTTAATAGAATCCATTTCTGCCGCATTGCAGTTTATTAGCTACTACCATCCAGCTGACTACATCCAACATTTAGCACGCGCGTATGACTTGGAGCAAAGTTCGGCCGCCAAAGACGCTATTGCTCAAATTTTGACTAATTCACGTATGTGCGCTGAAGGTAGACGTCCTATTTGTCAGGATACTGGCATTGTGAACGTATTTATGAAAATTGGCATGGATGTCCGTTTCAAAGGACTGACCGGCTCGCTGATCGATGCCATTAACCAAGGTGTGCGAGAAGGTTATAGCAAGCCCGATAACGTGCTACGTGCGTCCATAGTGGCTGATCCATTATTCGATCGAAAAAACACTAGAGATAATACGCCTGCAGTTGTGCATATGGAATTAGTACCAGGTGACAAGCTTGATATTCAGGTCGCTGCTAAAGGTGGCGGATCTGAAAATAAATCTAAATTTGTCATGCTTAATCCATCCGACTCATTAGTTGATTGGGTGATGAAAACGGTGCCAACGATGGGTGCGGGTTGGTGCCCGCCAGGCATAATCGGGATTGGAATTGGAGGTACAGCAGAGAAAGCGATGTTGATGGCGAAAGAATCGCTTATGGAAGATATCAATATGTATGAACTTAAACTGCGAGGACCCCGAAATAAAACGGAAGAACTGAGAATCCAATTGTGTGACCAAATTAATGCCCTCGGCATTGGGGCACAGGGACTGGGTGGATTAACAACAGTGCTTGATGTCAAAATTAATATGTATGCAACGCATGCTGCTTCTAAGCCGGTCGCCATGATTCCTAACTGCGCTGCCACAAGGCATGCCCATTTTGTTATGGATGGTTCAGGCCCTGTATATTTGGATCCCCCCGCGTTAGCTACCTGGCCCGATGTGCATTGGACAGCGGACACTCAGAAATCGCAACGCATTAATTTGAATACCTTAACCAAGGCTGAAGTCGCGAATTGGAAGCCTGGCCAAACTCTACTATTGAACGGCAAGATGCTTACCGGCAGGGACGCGGCGCATAAACGCATTCAAGACATGCTGGCTAAGGGCGAAAAATTACCGGTCAATTTCACTAACCGCGTAATTTATTATGTGGGCCCCGTAGATCCGGTAGGCGATGAAGCTGTTGGACCGGCGGGTCCTACTACGGCAACGCGTATGGATTCTTTTACTGAAACTATGCTGGCACAAACCGGCTTAATTTCGATGATAGGAAAAGCGGAACGCGGGGAAGAAGCTATTGAAGCAATTAAGAAGCATAAATCTGCCTATTTAATGGCAGTTGGTGGCGCGGCTTATTTAGTATCCAAAGCAATTAAAACGGCCACAGTGGTGGGATTTGCTGATTTAGGCATGGAAGCAATTTACGAATTTGATGTCGTTGATATGCCGGTCACCGTAGCCGTTGATGCAAAAGGTACGTCAGTTCATAAAACAGGACCAAAAAAATGGCAGGCTCAAATTGACATTGTCGCCAGCACAAATTAACGCTAAGCAGGCACCCATTGGAATTTTCGACTCTGGTGTAGGTGGGCTTTCCATATTACGCCATATTCGCGAACAATTACCAGGTGAGTCGTTGTGCTACTTTGCCGATTCTGGGTTCGCTCCCTATGGAGATAAGACCGAGGCTGAAGTCATTGAGCGAACTTTCTTCGCCGTACAGTACTTATTACAACAAGGAGTGAAAGCCATTATTGTTGCTTGCAATACTGCCACAACAATTGCCATCGAACTCTTGCGCTCGCACTATCCTGATTTCATTTTTGTCGGCGTTGAACCTGGCTTAAGGCCAGCCGCCGCCTTAAGCAAATCAGGCATTGTTGGCGTACTTGCCACCAGCCGCACTTTAGCTAGCCCAAAATATCGTCAATTGCATGATCAAATTCATCAAGAAACGAATGTCTTGTTTATTCATCAAGCTTGCCCCGGCCT
Source organism: Solimicrobium sp. (assembly GCA_021155915.1). Taxonomy (GTDB): domain Bacteria; phylum Pseudomonadota; class Gammaproteobacteria; order Burkholderiales; family Burkholderiaceae_D; genus Solimicrobium. The sequence continues at coordinate 6,930 of JAJNBE010000039.1, forward strand.
GGTTACACAAATTGAACTCGGCGATCTTGAAAGTAGAATAACATTAGATTTGTTGAATAACTTTTTACAACCCATCCTTGCAGTGCAAGCTGACACAATTGTTCTAGGTTGCACACATTATTCTTTTGTGGGAAACAGTATCAATCGCATCACGACAAGAAAAAGCACGCTTCCGATACAACTGGTCGATACAGGCGTTGCGATTGCAGGCCGACTAAAATGCTTACTAGAAAAGCATAGTCTATCGAATTGTCAAAGCCAAGCCTCTTCGGTAATTAGATGCAGCACCAGCGGCAATCGTGAACAATTTAAATTAGCTTTGATACAGTTGCTTCACCTTCAGCCAGAACACTATGCCGTCGATGAAATAAACTCCCCAAAAATGGGTTGCAATTTGTCCTTAGGCTATTTAGAATGACGGACTTGCCTGACTAAGAGTAACTTCTAGTCAACCTAAGTGAAAGTTCAGCGGTGGTCGTAGCTCAGTTGGTAGAGTCCAGGATTGTGATTCCTGTTGTCGTGGGTTCGAGCCCCATCGATCACCCCAATAGATTTCTTATATGTTAATAACAATTCAGCCAACTTTTAAGTTGGCTTTTTTGTTTTTAGAGAATTAACTTTTTTAAACCGAGATTTTCCATTAAGACGGAGGCAAGTGCGCTTCTTTTAGGTTGTCGGGCCGCCAGAAAAGCCTTAGGGCTCAGGAAACTTTCTTGGTAGGGAAAGTCCGTTCCGCAAGCGCAGTGCATGCACTGCGAAACCCTTGCTGCACCGCCGACGCGGCAGCCTGTATACCGCAAAAAGAAGCAACGCAGTCCAGGCGACATAAAAGGAATGCAATTGACTTCGTAGCGTTGTCTGCAATTCGCGATAGTATCCTTAGTCCGATAGTTAACGTTTATCGGCTTAACCACGAAGTTGTAGCGGTCTAATGGAAAACCTCGGTTGAAGATAGCCCGAGCAGCTTTCACTTTCCCTATACCTATACCTATACCTACTTATTATTTTTATACACACTTTGGGAAAGTTCCCTGACGTTAAGCCTCACGTTAACAGATTTTTATGAAAAGTTGTCCCTCAAAGAGAATAAAATGTACAATGCCCTGGTTTCGGACTGAGCAATATTATTAATCGCTAGTTTCTGCAGAATAGTCTCCTGAAAAGTGGGCAATGGATTTATGCTTGCCTAAGGAAAATAACCAAATTACTGCCGTAATCTATTCAACAGTTTTCTTGCGAGGTCTCAGTCTGATTATGCTTGGCTTATCCCGTACCCGGTTTAGGTCCAGCTTCATTGGGTGGAAAGTACACAACTTTCTCTAACACTTTAACTTAAATACTAGCTCCGATACCAATCCCTGGTTAAGAGAATACTAACGTAGATGAAATGGAGTATGCATGTCAGGCGATAATGCATTAAAACATACACTAAAAACACGCCATATCACGATGATCGCATTAGGTGGAGTTATTGGAGCCGGATTATTCGTTGGCTCCGGAGCAATTATCTCGAAGGCTGGACCTGCTGCCATTTTGTCATATCTGATAGGTGGGCTCATCGTCACCCTGGTCATGTTCATGCTTGGCGAAATGGCCGCCCGGAATCCGGATAGTGGCTCGTTTTCCACATATGCAAGTGACTATCTCGGCGAATGGGCGGGCTATACGGTCGGTTGGTTGTACTGGTTTAAGTGGATGATCACTATTACACTTGAGGCGCTATTGCTGGGAGCCATTATCCATGATTTCCTCCCGCCTGTTTCCCTTGGGGTGGCCACATTCGCAATCATATTATTCGTCAACTCGATGAATCTTTACTCTGTCAAAGTGTTCGGCGAATTAGAGTATTGGTTGTCTTTTATCAAGGTCGCAGCCATTATCATATTCCTGATTCTCGGCGTATCGATCTTGCTCGGCTTTCAAAGCACGATTCCGGCGCCGGGTTTAACAAATTTAACGCTGCCTGGAGGATTTATTCCTAATGGCATTTCGCCTGTATTAGCGGGCGTGGTCGTCGCCATTTTTGCCTTTGATGGCAGTGAAATTGCGGCGATAGCAGCCGGTGAGTCTGAAAATCCGAAAAAAGATGTCGTCAACGCTATCCGTAGCGTGATGTTGCGAGTGCTCATCTTTTATTTTGGCTCCGTATCCATCATAATTCTATGCTTACCTTGGACTGATACGGCAGCGCTTCAATCACCTTATGTTGCACTTTTCAGTTTGGCTGGATTTCCTGGGGCTGCAACGGCAATGAAGATCGTGTTATTCGTTTCTTTCTTATCCGTAATGAATTCGGGCGTATACACCGCTTCCCGAATGCTATTTTCACTCAGTCAACGCGGATTCGCGCCAACACTTTTTGCTAAAACATCACCCCGGGGTATTCCACTTAATGCACTCATGTTGAGTATGGTAATTTGCTTAGTGGTCTTACTTGCCTATTTCCTGAGCGGCGGAGATTTTTTTCTGATTCTCGCAGAGAGCTCTGGCTCCCTAATTATCGTCGTGTGGCTATTCATCGTTGTTGCTCACTTTGTCATGCGACGCAAATCCGGGAACGTGCATGACGACAATCAATTTAAAGCCTGGTTCTATCCGTACTCGAATTGGCTGACAATCATTACATTGATCACCGTTTTGGTATCTGAAGTACTAAATCCTGATTCTCGTTTTCAATTTTGGTTTACGGTTGTCGTAGTTATTATGGCTGTGGGTTCATATTTTATTAGTCCAATTGGCAAACGGATTACGAAAAGATGAATTAACTTGGAAAAGTCTATGCGGATTCATTAGCCACTTATGGATAGGTAAATAGAGCTAATTCTGCAGGGTAAAAATTTTAAGGATGACAATCATTTTCAAAAAAGCATGCACGATCAGGCGGCAACTCTTTTTTTGGTTATTATTAAATTTAAGTTTTACTGTCAACGCCGCTGATTTTGCATGCACTCAATTTTTTTGGCAAGAACGCATTCCCGTTATTCAGAATGAAAAAATGCTACTTTCAAGTGCACTTTGTTTTTCTGAATTTGCCATTTTGCATTCAGGGCGATCCAAGACACCAATATATACTGCGGAACGTTTAAATAAGAATACACTTAAACAAGCGTATCTTTATCAACGTACTGACCAGTTTTATGCAGAGCCACGGTTGCTGCGCGCTAGGCGAGCAGAATTGAGTGATTACCGTGGATCTGGCTTTGACCATGGACATTTGGTTCCTGCTGGTGACTCTACTACTGAAGAGTCCATGGCACAAAGTTTTTCATTGGCGAATATAGTTCCACAGCGACCGGTAAATAATCGTCAAGTTTGGGCTTCCATTGAAAAAGCTACCAGGAAGTATGTAATGCGTGCGTCCGGTGATGTGTATGTGATTTCGGGACCAGTTTTTCCTTCTCATCCCCAACGAATTGGAGAAAATTTGGTCTGGGTGCCGGCATTTTTATTTAAATTGGTTTTTGATCCGGATAAAAATAAGGCATGGGCGTATTGGGTTGAAAATAAGGATGACGCTAAAATCGGTCCAATTATTAGTTATGAAGACCTTGTTGTCCGGACAGGAATGAGGCTCTTACCCGATTTTGAATCCTTTTAAACTTTTTTTATTTATTAAAATATCCCGACCACACTTTCGCCATCACGAAAGTTGCGCATATAAAACAAAATCACAGCGTCCTCAGTTAACCCAGAATTTCCATTAGAACGGAGCGAAGTATGCTTCTTTTAAGTCGTTTGGCAAGAAGTAAGAAGGCGACATAGCGAGCTATGGCAACGACGAACCCCGCAGTCCAGACCACCAAGGGTAAACAATAGGGGGTGCAGTTGGCTTCGTAGCGTCACGCAATTCGCGATCTCATTTATAGCCTAGCTTGTGGTATTCATCACCCTTGCCACGAAGCTGTAGCGGTCTATTGGAAAATCTGGGCTGAAGGTACCCATCAATATCCCACTAAATTAGAGAGCTAGGCTTTATTTTGGCTGGAAATCTTCGGGAGAGCCAGAGGCAATATTACAAAGTAAAAAACTACTCTATAACCGTAAGGAAATTTTTCTCAGAAGGAATCCCCTTCTGCGGATTTATTTTTGCATTAAGGGGTCTATAGGCCGCTGATTCAGGTAGTGTCTTTTATTAAAAAAGATCCGAAGTCCCGATAACTTAAAAAGTGCTATTATTCATTTAATGTGACGAACAATTCGCAAACTGTGATTAAGAGGACAGCCAAAATTTACTATTTTAAGATGAATTGTAGGAGTCTCATGAAGATTGTGGCTTTTCCAATCCTCACAGTAGTCGTGTTGTTTTTTTGATATTTATTGTTACTCTATAGAACGTCAACGAGCTTTTTTTATCTTTGTTATATATAATCGAATAAATAAAAATGCGAAACGGGTCACAAAAAGCTTTAGTAATTTGGAGTGTTCAACCACGACATATTTCGTAGATCGCAGACAAATTGATTAAACCAATAGATTTTTCGTCTGGCACTATAAATTCTTTGAGACCAGGCAAACTTTTTTTTGCACAGAAAGTCTATTTTAATAATGGGTTGTTGATGTAGTAAAAGCTGTAAATATAGCCGTCAGTAAATTAGAAAAATTCTACAAAACTAGGTTGGGTGTTGACGAAAACTCATATTCTCGACTTCTAAAATGGGCTTAGGATCGCTGATCATTTTTACTAGGTGTAGAACAATATTCAATTTTATTGGCACTTTCTAGTACCGCTAATTTGCTCACAATTGCCGACACAAAAAAAGGAATGCCATGCTCCCTCTAGGACCCAAATTTCACCTTCCATTTCCAACTTCCCCTTTATCTTCACCTACATCTTCACCTACATCATCGCCTCCGTCTTCACCTACCTCTTCGCGGCCAGGTACGCCTACATTTTCCCCTTCTAAAATCTCTATTACACAACCCGTGTCTATACCCTCCCGGGCTTCGGAAGAAAGGCGAAAAGTAAATAAATGTTCAAGTGTAGACTCATTGCCGGGTGCATCATTTGCACGCAGAAACAGCTCGGCTCCCCATCCACTACCTAAAGCTTCCCCCCCCCAAGTCAGACGTAAATTATTCAAGTGCTCAAGCGCGAATGGCTTAACTTCACCTTTATTTTTCGCGGAAAAAAACGAAATTTCCAATATTGTTCCTCTCATATCGGTTTCTCCCGATGACAGGCTCAAAAGCCGGTCTTTGAGTTTAGGAACCATGAAGAGAGGATTAACGAAGACCGGCTCTTCAGGTCAGGAATGTCTTACTGCGTTTGATGCCGTGGCTAGCTTTGATGCTAAAGCGGGTAAATCCAATCAGATAAAGGCTAAAATAAGTGACTTTACGGTAGTGCTGGATGCCATTTTGTTCAATGATTGGGATATGGAAGATGGCGTTCCCACTATGCAAATAGATAATTTTATTATCAGAGATCTTGGTGAAAATGTCGAGATTTTGGACACCAAAATATTGGACAACAAGCTAGGTAAAGGTTGTAGGCTGGAGGTGAATTTGGCGAATTATGTACGTAATTTGAAGTATGAAATACGTGCTCATGTGTCATCAACAGAAAAAACAGCACTACCGGAAACTATCGAACTAGTACTAAAAATAAATCGGTACGAACGCAATACGCAACTTGTGCACTTAAGTGAAGAACTAAAAATTAAGAACAAAAATTATCCTTATACATCCTCAGAGCCTGGTAAGGAGAAAATGAAAAATTGCTTGCGAAAATTACATGGTTTCGGTGCTCATGGAGAGATAGAGAAGGATGAGACCAAAAAAATTACTTATTCCAACATTATCAATAGCATAAAAAAACATAGTCTCATGGATGATGTGTTAAGTGGCCAAGAAGTTATTGCAAAAATTGATAACACTCAGATTGGCGATAAGATTGATAATACAATCAGCATCAATGGCCAGCGAGTTATCGCCTATCAAAAGAACGTACAGTTCTTTTACGATAGTGAGGCCACTACAGAAGATGAAATAGCAATAATTAAGCAAGTAATGTTACAAGGAGAGAATTCAATATCATTGTCGAAGGCTGACCAATCGCTGCTAGATCAAAAATATAAACATTCCCTGTTACGGGTAGAGTCAGATCAGTATATTGATCGCAATGCAAAGGCACTAGCACCTCCTCAAAAACGAATATTCTACTTTTCCAGCTTCCCAAATTTAGAAAATCCTAATACGCATGATTTTACCAATTTAGTACAGGGTAGAAAAATAGTTAAGGACGATTACAAAAGAGAAGTTAAAAAAACGTTTAAATTGATGTTAATGGTCGCACATCAAAATAAAGAAGCTCTTGATGTTGTTACACCCCAATTCTGTTCCAAGGAACTTGCCTGGTTCGAAGAGTCAAACGGCAAACGTTATTTTGTTGATGCTATTTTGGAAGTACTTAGCGAAGAAAAGTGTGGGGAACAATATAGTGATGTACCTGCAATTTTCTTACATGAAGAGGATTATCTGCAAACCAAATCCCACGAGCTTTTGAAGGTTGAGATTCCGGTTATTATTAATACAGGTTGCCCCTCTGATCCTCAAAAAATAGCGTTAAATCAAGAACTATCATTTTCGATAGCTGAAACGTTAATGAGTCATCCATTGCCGTTATCTAAAGATTTTGAAGAAGGGAATCAACTCAGATCTACTTATTGGCATCTTGTCGCTAATCCAAAATTTAACTCTTATTTGAAATATGATATGGTTGAAGTTGATATTGAATCCGAAAAAAGCGGTATAAAGTGTTGGATTGTAGGTAATCAAAGCATATCTCCGATCAGGCTGTATACACCGCCGGACTCCCCAAGTAAACAAGAAGAGTATGATTTCGACTATATCCCGCTTTGGTAGGAGAAAAAAGATCGCCGCATGCGAAACGAAACGCACCGGTTCTACTCTGGGCGTTTAAGATTTAGCTGCCGCTAGGCCAAGCCATTCTGGCGCCAGCTGATGGGGAATATTAAATAGATCCAGCACACGGCCGACACTATGGTCAATTATTTCCGCAATGCTGGCTGGATGTTGATAAAAGCTGGGAAGGGGCGGAAAAATGATACCGCCCATTTCGGTGACGGCTGTCATATTGCGTAAATGCGCTAAATTTAAGGGCGTTTCACGTACCATCATAACTAATCGGCGACGTTCTTTTAGCGTCACATCTGCAGCTCGACTGATAAGATTTTCTGATAGACCCAACGCTACTGACGCTAAAGTTTTCATGGAGCATGGTGCAACGATCATCCCCATAGTCTTGAATGAGCCACTGGCAATTGCAGCACCGATGTCACCCACGTTATATGCCACATCAGCCATTACTTCAATTTGTTTCTTTTTCATGCCGACCTCTTGATTCAAACTCATTATGCCGGCGTCAGAAATAATTAGGTGAGTTTCAATCTCCGTAGTGGCGCGTAGTACTTCGAGCAAGCGGACTGCATAAGTAACGCCTGTAGCGCCTGTGAGAGCGATGATTAAACGCTTTTTCACTGAGGCTTTTTCAAAGTTTGAATTAATTCTTTTAATTCGCCGGACTCAAACATCTCGCCCATGATGTCTGAACCACCGATGAATTCACCGCTTACGTACAACTGGGGGATAGTTGGCCAATTCGAAAAGTCTTTGATGCCCTGGCGTATATCGGCATCTTCTAATACATTGATAGTCACCAAATTCTCAACACCACAGGCTTTTAGAATTTGCACTGAGCGGCCAGAAAAACCGCATTGAGGAAATTGTGCCGTCCCTTTCATAAATAGCACTACCGGGTTGTCGGTTACCGTTTGTTTGATCCAGATTTTTACATCGCTCATGGAAATCTTCCTCTCGCTAAAAGTGAAGTTTGTATTATCCCAGAATTTCCATTAGAACGGAGCCAAGGACGCTTCTTTTAACCCATAATTTCCATTTGAATGAGCAATTTAGGAATCGGTACTATGAACGCAATTTGGCGAAAGCAGCCGCCATTGCGCCGTTCGCTGCCGGTACTGAATTGGCTGCCTGTTTTTGGTGTTTTAATAGCCGTTTCCCGTCGTTTCGATCGGCACGTTGTTGAGGTAGCGCATCTAATTGAGATGCATTGTCCGCCAAGCGCATGGTTAATGCGATACGTTTGCGTTTTTCATCGATTTCCATCACTTTAACTTTCACTACCTGTCCCACTTTAACAAAAGTGTGCGGATCCTTGACGAATGTTGTGGAGAGCGCGGAAATATGCACTAAGCCATCTTGGTGCACGCCGATATCTACAAAAGCACCAAACGCCGCAACGTTTGTGACTATGCCTTCCAAAATCATATCCGGACGTAAATCACCGATCTCCTGCACGCCTTCTTTAAACGTCGCTGTGGAAAATTCTGGCCGCGGATCCCGTCCTGGTTTTTCCAGCTCTTTTAGGATATCGCTAATCGTGGGAACACCAAATTTGTCATCGGCATATTTGGCGGGACTTAGTGCCTTCAACAAAGAGGCATCACCAATCACACTTTTTACATCGCGCTTAAGGTCGGTCAGAATTTTTTCCACCAATGGATAGGATTCGGGATGCACTGCAGAAGCATCCAGTGGGGACTCACCATCCATAATACGTAAAAATCCCGCAGCTTGCTCGAACGTTTTATCGCCTAAACGTGGCACTTTACGCAAAGCGGCGCGCGACGAAAACCGGCCTTGTGTGTCGCGAAAACTGACAATACTTTGTGCTACAGCATTAGACAACCCCGATACCCGCGCTAACAGAGGTACAGAAGCCGTATTCACATCAACACCGACAGCATTCACACAGTCTTCAACTACCGCATCTAAGGATTTGGCTAACTGACTTTGACTCACGTCATGTTGGTATTGCCCAACCCCGATGGATTTGGGATCAATCTTAACGAGTTCAGCCAACGGATCTTGCAAGCGACGAGCAATCGAAACTGCACCGCGAATTGAGACATCTAAATCGGGTAATTCCTTTGAGGCAAACTCTGATGCGGAATATACGGAGGCACCTGCCTCGGAAACCACAATTTTGCGCAATCCTAATTCAGGTCGCAATTTAATTAAATCTTGCGCTAATTTATCAGTTTCGCGTGATGCTGTCCCATTGCCAATTGAGATTAACGATACCTTATGTTTTACCGCCAATTGCGCTAAGGTATGCAATGAACCTGCCCAATCATTACGCGGCTGATGTGGGAAAATTGTACTGTGCTCCAATACTTTACCAGTGGCGTCCACAATCGCTACTTTAACACCCGTGCGCAGTCCGGGGTCCAGGCCCATCGTAGCGTGTTGTCCAGCTGGGGCAGCTAATAATAACGCTTTAAGATTAAGCGCAAAAACATTAATCGCTTCCACCTCAGCGCGTTCGCGCAATTGCCCCATTAATTCGCTTTCCAAATGCATAAACATTTTTACCCGCCAGCACCAACGCACAGTATCTACCAACCACTTATCTGCAGCACGACCTTGATTACTAATACTAAAAAAATGTGCAATGCGGCTTTCACATGGATTTAACGGCGCATCCCATTTTGGTTTTTCTTCTTCAGTATCTAAACGCAGATCAACGTTAAGTACCTCTTCACGACGCCCCCGCAACATAGCCAGAGCGCGATGTGAAGGGATGTTCATGATGGCTTCCGAATAAGCAAAATAATCCGCAAATTTTTCGCCTGACTCTTGTTTACCTTCAACGACCCTAGAGTCGACAATGCCGTGCTCTTGAAGATATACGCGGCATTGTTGCAATAAGGCGGCGTCTTCAGCAAAGCGTTCCATCAAAATTTGGCGTGCGCCATCTAAAGCACTCTTGATATCGATAACACCCGGGTTGTCACCCGCTTCTGTTTTGAAAGCGGGTTTTATGTACGCGGCGGCAGCTTCTTCGGGAGACAATGTTGGGTTGCCGAGCAAACTTTCCGCCAATGGCAAAAGACCAGCTTCAAGCGCAATTTGCGCTTTCGTACGACGTTTTATTTTGTACGGCAAATAAAGATCTTCCAAACCCGTTTTATCTTCGGCATGCATAATCGCATTTAACAGCACTGGCGTCATTTTCCCTTGTTCGGTCACGGAATTTACGATGGCTTCACGTCGTTGCTCAAGCTCCCGCAAATACGATAAACGCTGCTCGAGCAGACGTAGCTGCGTATCATCTAAGCCGCCCGTTACTTCTTTTCGGTAGCGAGCAATAAACGGTACTGTTGCGCCTTCATCCAGCAAAGCAATTGCGGAAGAAATCTGTTGGGGCTTCGCGACTAATTCAATAGCTAAACGTTGTTCGATGGTGGGCAACATAGGTCGGGTTCAGAAAAAAAATAAAGCATGAATGATAACGTTTTTTGAATTTTTCATGTAGCACAATTATTTGTTCCGCATGTCGCATTGCTGTCATCTCGATGCTCTCTTCCGTTTCACAGCACTAAAACATAGGAGGAGGACGGGGTCGCCGAGACGAGTCGCCGAGACAGGTCGCTTTAAGATAATTTAAAGAATATGTTCCGCAAAAGCAATGACTAACTACCTTACTACTGCCTACCAAACTGCAAGAACACATTAAACGCCCCCGCCGGCGCGGCTGCCACTCCGAAATAAACTGGTCCCATAAATGTTTTTGCTCCAACAAAAACGCTGAGACTTTTCTTTAAATTCCTCAATGCAAAGTCTGACTTTTGTTCTGAGGCCTGACCGAGTTCCAATGACGTTCCTACAAATATTGCCTGACTCGCCATTTTAAAGTTAAGCGCGCGGAACAGATACGTAGCATTACCGTACAATAGATAATTTCCGTAGAATTGATCAGGTTGATACGCGGTTAATTGTTGAAAACCGCCGAGTGATAAGCCAATACCAGGAGCTGCCGGCCCTGATTCTGCACGCGCTCCTGCCTGCATAGTCAAATTTACACTGTTGTCGCCGATACTTTTTGCCCACTTGACATCAACGGTCGCCTGTCGATAACCACGAAAATCGCTATGCATCCCCTCAAAAGGTATAGTACTTCTAGTTCGATTTATACCTACAATGAGTTCGCCACCAAATCGGTATCCATCACTTGGGAAGAAAGGTGCATCCAGTTGATCAACAACAAAACGGGAATGCCATGCGATTTCATCTAACTGATCTGATGAGAGACTGGTTATCACGTATTTTTCATCGGGCAGTACAGTGAAGACTCCTCCGAGTTTTGGGCTCGAGTGATAATTTGCTGCAAATAGTCCTGTGCGGATTTCACCTCTATTGCTATGGTCACCCAGAGGAATCCCCAAATCAAGACCCACCTGGACTGATCGGATACCATATTCCGCAATTCGTTGATTGTTTTCATAAATGGATAGTGAATTAAACTTCGCATTCACATAGGGCGCTAAGTATATTCCTTCACGTTGCATCAAGGGTTGACGCAGTTCAGAGCGGATCCCATAAATATTACCAAATTGGAGATCATTGCGCCATTCGAGCCCGCTTTCTGTTATCCATGGCAAACGGTGTCCTACTTGCAAATTAAAACCGCTCTGTCCGTCAAAGCCTGTGGTAAGTTTTAAACCGAAGCGCAGGAAATTGGGGCCCCAGCTTCGAGGTTTTGCCTCAACTTCCACGCCGTATGCATTTCCACGCTGCACTAAAGAATGAACGACACTGTCGTATTGGCGTGAATTGATGAGCGATGAAATACGTCTATTAATCTCGGCGGCGCGATACTCGTCCCCGAGAGAGATATTGAGTTGACGACGGATGTCCTCTGCAGGAATAGTTCCTGGGCTTCTTACATCTAGAAACCCGATTTTAATTTCCGGCAAATTAGGATTTGGGCGCGCATTCAGTTGAGCAAGGTAATGCGCTGGAGTGAGAGAAAATTTAGCTAAATTATCATGTAATGCTTGTGCAGATTTATAGCCAATATGTGCGGCCTCTCTAGCATGCGTAAAGTCCATGAAGCTGATCGTACCTAAATCGGCATCAATTAGAATATCAGAGGCAGTAAGTAATTTTTTTTGTTCATTAACATTCTGCTCGGTTAGAATATTAAGCATTTGCTGACTGATATTGAAGAAACTGTCCAGTTTTGCGCGCGGCAATAATGGAGTTCCAATGTTGACGGCAATAATAATATCTGCCCCCATATCGCGCGCAATATCGACAGGCAAATTACGCACTAAACTCCCATCCGATAATAAGCGTCCATCAATTTCTATTGGAGCAAAAACTCCCGGCACCGCCGTACTGGCGCGAAGAACAGTGGCAATGGACCCCTGTTTGAATACGACCATGTCGCCAGATTGCAAATCGGTCGCCACCGCTCTGAATGGAATAGCTAGTTTATCGAAATGGATGTTGGGCGGAAGGTGAGAGGTCCAGTCTTGTAGAAGCGCGAGAAATTGATTCGCCTCTACGGCACCGCGAGGTAATGTGACACCTTTATTACTAAGCCCGAATGTTCCGCTTATAGGATAATTAGCGTCGTCTTCACGTAAAGTTTGAGAAATTGTCCGACGGTCAACAATATCCAGAGCTATGTCGCTTAAATTTATGTTATCCAACCGTTTTTCGATCTCATCTACTGACATTCCCGACGCATACAAACCACCGACTACGGCACCCATACTCGTTCCTGCTATGCAGTCAATAGGGACACGTAACTCCTCTAGATATTTCAAAACGCCAATGTGAGCAAAGCCACGTGCACCGCCACCAGATAACACTACGCAAATTTTAGGATGAGATTTGGGTGAAACGCTAATATCATCAGCAGAGACGTCAGATAAATAGCACAAACTAACAACTGCAATAACAATGAGAATAAAAAGACGCATAATGATAGATCTTAGGTATAAAAATGGGTGATTACTGTATAAGGAAACGGTGTTGCGTGCTGAAACTATTTATTGTTCCTTACGGAGCGGGGGCGTATTGGGGTTAGAGCCAGCGGATGAAGATAAGACGCCTCCGGTAACACGTTCGATCCCGGCAATATCTCGCCAGCTTTGAATATTAACGAAATGATGTTCAGCAAATAAAGAACGTACCGGCTGCGCCTGGTCATAACCGTGTTCCACAAGTAGCCAACCATCTGGAGCTAATCGCGTTACAGCGCCTTCGATTATCTGACGGTACGCGGAAAGACCATCTGCATGATCCGTGAGTGCATCTAACGGTTCGAAGCGTAAATCACCCTGAGTTAAATGTCGGTCACCCTGCGCAATGTAAGGAGGATTCGAAACAATGGTATGCCATTTCATGTCAGGCAAATTACCGTACCAGTCACTCTCTACAAAATGGATTTGACATTGATATTTTTCAGCGTTATTTTTGGCAACTGTCAAAGCTGCGGGACTAATATCGGCAGCCCAGATTTGCCAATCATTACATTGATGGGCAATGGCTACGGCAATGGCGCCGGAGCCTGTGCCAAGATCGAGTAGAGCCGAGTTCCCTGTTCCATGGCGCGGGGTAAATTGCAAACTAAGTTCAACTAATAATTCGGTATCTGGCCGTGGAATTAAGACATCTGGGGTAACGCATAACGACAACCCGAAAAATTCTCGTTGACCTGTTAGGTAAGCAATCGGCTCACCTTGAATACGGCGCCTAATTAACTCCCGGACGGCGCTTATTTCGGAGTCAGCAAGCCGATCATTCGCTTGAGTGATGAGTTGGACGCGCGTCCTATTCAGCGCGTACATCATCAATAAACGTACTTCCGATAAAGGCACTGATGCCGATTGGGAAAGTTCGTTTAGCAAAGCAGTAATGCTATGTTGCATTGGATATTGTGAATTTTAGTCAATAAATGGGTGGCAATCTTTACCTAATTAACCTGACGAGGTCGATTAGACCTACCCCTTTTTATCAACTGATTTTGCTTTGAAAAGAACTGATAACAGTACGACTGTAAACAAAGCAAACCAAATGAATGACCATTGTGGCATCGACAACCCTAAAATCGGATCGTAATACGTTCCACATACTCCCCAGGCGGAAAAAAGAGCAGGAAACCAGTTAGCAAAAGGCAGTTCATTTATTACTCTCTGGACAGGGTCAATACCACAAGAAACTTCCGGATGTGCAGTCACGTACAAATGGTGCAGAGCTACGCTAGCACCACTAATTGACGCGTAAAGTCCGATGGCACAACCAATTTTTCGACAACTATCTTTAGGAATCACACCGATTAAACTGCCAATGGCTAACAAAATAAACGCGTATCGTTGGATAATACAAAGCGGACATGGCAGCATATCTTCTTCAAGTTGAAAATATAAAGCGATACCCACTAAAGTCAAACTGACGATAGCAGTAATAAGTAATGCGATTTGCGTTTTATTCATGAAGTCAACTTAGTAAAAGTATTTACGATCAACCATCAGCCAACTGCGCCAACAATTCGGCCTGATGCTCAGCTAATAAAGCATTGGTTAGTTCGGCTAAATCGCCGTCCATTATATAGTCAAGCTTATACAATGTGAGATTGATCCGATGATCGGTCATTCGACCTTGCGGAAAATTATAGGTACGAATGCGCTCGCTTCTGTCGCCGGAACCTATCAAGCTCTTGCGTGTGGCCGCCTCTTTGGATTGCTTCTCGCGTAACTGGCCATCCATAATCCGGCTGGCGAGAACGCGCATTGCTTGCGCTTTATTTTGATGTTGGCTACGGCCATCTTGACACTCCACGACGATGCCCGTAGGAATATGCGTTAAGCGCACCGCTGAATCGGTTTTATTAATATGCTGGCCACCCGCACCAGATGCACGGAACGTATCAATACGTAAGTCAGCGTTGTTAATAATGACATCCGTCAATTCATCCGCTTCCGGCATCACGGCAACTGTACAAGCCGAGGTATGAATACGACCCTGTGTTTCCGTTTCCGGCACGCGCTGAACCCGATGACCACCCGATTCAAATTTGAGTTTGGAATACGCACCTAAACCTGCAATCCGAATAATGACTTCTTTGTAACCGCCCAACTCCGAGGGCGACTCTGACATCATCTCGACTTGCCATCGATTTCGTTCCGCATAGCGTATATACATGCGTAATAAATCACCGGCAAATAGTCCGGATTCATCGCCACCAGTTCCGGCGCGTATCTCTAGAATAATATTGCGTTCATCGTTAGGATCTTTCGGTAGCAACATCGTTTGCAGTTCAATATCTAGCGACTCCATCACATTTTTCGCATTAGAAATTTCTTCTTGTGCAAACTCTCTCATTTCGATGTCAGACATCATTTCTTGCGCTGAATGAATATCAAAATTCGCCTGTTGATATCGATGATAAAGCGCGACTACCGGCGTCAACTCGGCATATTCGCGATTTAGCTTACGATAATTGTCCATATCGGACGTGACACCTTCTTGCATCAATAATTGGTTAATCTCCACCAGTCGTTCGGCTAAATGATCGAGCTTGGTAAGCATGGATGGTTTCAAGATTTGTTCTCTCTGTTAGGATAAGGGCTAACGTCTGTGACGAAACAGATGTGGAAGCAAGGCCGCAATCCTCATACGTTCCTCGCCGTGCGATTTATTTAATGCTTCTTGCGGACCGTGCAGAAATTTGGCGGTAAGACCCTTAGAAAGCGCTTCCAATACCGTATCCACATCGTCGCCTTTAGCTAGCATGCGACGCGCACGTTCCAACTCCATCAAGCGCAATGCTTCGCCATTTTCTTGCAACGCCTGAATCACAGGAACAACAGTGCGGCCGTCTATCCAATGCATAAATGATTGCACCCGCATTTCAATAATCGCCTCAGCTTGGGCAACCGCTGATTGACGATTTTCTAAACCCACTTTCACTTCGCTACTTAAATCATCCACACTATATAAAAATATGTCATCTAATCTAGCGGCTTCTGCTTCAATATCGCGCGGGACCGCTAAGTCCACCATAAACATAGGTTTGTGCTTACGTACCTTTATTGCCCGTTCAATCAGTCCAAAACCAAGGATAGGTAAGGCGGATGCTGTACAAGAAATAACGATATCAAACTGTGCTATATGAGCAGGCAGTTCGACTAAGCGGATAGAACGACCATTAAATTGATGTGCTAATGCCGCGCTGCGCTCAACCGTGCGGTTGGCAATGGTAATCGATGCAGGATTTTGCGCGGCGAAATGGGTTGCGCACAATTCAATCATTTCACCTGCGCCTATGAATAGTACGTGCTGCCGGGTAATATCATCAAAAATCCGTTGCGCCAGTCGCACTGCGGCAGCGGCCATGGAAACACTATGTGCGCCGATTTCTGTCGAGCTACGCACTTCTTTAGCAACAGAAAAGGTTCGCTGAAATAATTGATGCAAATAAGTTCCCAGTCCACCGACTTCCTCCGATTGCCGTACCGCCTCTTTAAGTTGCCCTAGAATTTGCGGCTCGCCCAACACCATTGAATCTAATCCGGAAGCTACGCGAAATGCATGACGGACTGCTTCGTCTTGAGGCAAGGCATATAAATGCGAGCGTAAATCCGAATAAGAAAGCTGATGGTAATCCGCTAAAAATTGGGCCGCAGCGTCAACAGAATTAGGTTGTTTAGAAGCCGTATATAATTCAGTGCGGTTACAAGTCGATAAAATCGCCGCCTCAACGTGGTGGCCGGTAGTATCCCGTTTCACTAAAAATTGACGCGCCGCCATTACGGCCTGACCAATCCGATCAGGCGTAAATGCTACCTTTTCGCGCAAAGCGATGGGTGCGGTGGTATGGTTGAGGCCTACGGCAAGCAGTTGCATGATGTGATTTTTTCAATTCCTAGCCCAACATTATAACGTGTGAATGCATGACTACCGGTTGCTGACTTTTCTCAAACAAGCTTATTGCATAAAGAGTAAAGGTGCAATGCGCTCTTAGTTGTAAAAGAGGGTTGGGATGATCTCCTTATTCTTGAGGCTCTTCATGAAGTAGCCCTATTTGCTCAAGCCGATAACCGTAGCTATAAACTGTCGCAAGTCGAAAGCCATTCTCCGGACGCAATCGCAATTTAGTACGTATTCGCGAAATGTGCGTATCCAAGGTACGGGAGGGAACATCCAATTCGTTTGACCAAATGGCATCTATCATAGTTATGCGTGATAATGGCTTGTCCAAGTTACGGAACAATAGCAATGCCAGCGCAAATTCCTTCCGGGTTAGTTCAATAAGTTGGCTTGACAAAAAAATTCGAGCAGTGTGGATTTCGAAAAGGTAGCGACCAAATTGAAGTTTTTCCGCCGGAAATTGCTCTGGATAAGCACGATGCAATAATACCTTTACCCGCGCTATTAATTCACGCCGTCGAAGTGGCGTAATAATGAAATCATTTGCACCTTCTGCTAACGCTTCAATAATCTCTTCTTCACCTGAACAATTTGTTACTAACAGAATGGGCAAATTGCATACCAATTTTTCCCTGCACCAAGATATCACTTCCTTGGGACTCATACCAGAAGCTTGATGATTCATTATAACCATATCGATATTTTCGTATCGCAGGCTATGAAACATTTCTCTCCAAGTATGAAAAGGAAGCGTGTCCAGACCGACTGAAGTTAGTACCTGGCAAATAAATTCTGATAGGGATACATTACTATCTAAAACGACAATTTTCATCAGATTTTATAAGAAACTGGAAGCGGATATGGTCCGTTCGTAATGAATAATGCCAAGCATTGGGCATATGATAGAGCGTATAAATCTGGCTCAGACAAGTTCCAACTGGTAGCTTGGCATATTGCGGTCTTACTTTAATTGCTGATTAATTAATTAATTGAACACTCAACCTCAGGGAGAACGACATTCACATCTAGCACTTCTAAATCACCTTTACGATCTAATGATAACGTAATATCTTGGGCATCTACTTTGGTGTATTTAGAAATCACAGCAATTAGCTCTGCATGCAATGCAGGTAAGAAATCATATCCAGAGCGGCCACTACGTTCCCGTGCAATAATAATTTGCAGCCGTTCTTTTGCTGCGGAAGCCGTTTTTGGTTTGCTATTGAATAGAAAAGATAGTAAAGCCATGTTACCTCGCTCCAAAAAAGCGTTTTATTAAACTGGGTTTTTCATACTCCATAAAGCGTAAGGGCAGCTTTTCACCTAAAAAACGCCCTACCACGTCTTCATAGGCCAGCGACACCTGACTACCCTTAATATGAATTGCCGGGCTTCCCTGATTAGATGCATGTAATACTGCTTCTGATTCAGGAATAATACCGACTAACGGAATACGTAAGATTTCTTGCACATCCTGATGCGATAACATCTCGCCAGCATCGACCCGTTTTGGTGAATAACGGGTAATTAGCAAATGTTCTTTGACCGGTTCTCCGCCATTTAATGCGCGCCGGGACTTTGCTTGAATAATACCCAAAATCCGATCTGAATCCCTTACCGAAGACACTTCCGGATTAGTGACGATGATTGCTTCGTCCGCGAAAGTTAGCGCCATGATTGCCCCATGTTCAATTCCAGCTGGAGAATCGCAAATGATATATTCAAAATCCATTTGAATTAATTCATTTAAAATACGTTCCACGCCCTCTTCAGCCAGCGCATCTTTGTCACGCGTCTGTGATGCGGGTAGGATAAATAAATTGTCACAATGTTTGTCTTTGATTAAA
>JAJNBE010000040.1 GCA_021155915.1 Solimicrobium sp.
ATTTATCTTTCCATCCATTTTTAGATGACCCAGATGATTTTTCACTGCCATTTTTAGCAGAAATTTTAAAGAGTGAACTAATTGCCTTAGAAAAGTTAGTTTTGCACTTTCATGATTTTCCAGATGATCGCATAGGAGCTCTGGCGGAGGCGCTAAACGACAATTCAACGCTCAAAGTAATAGAAATTTCTTTGGATCTCGGCACATCAGATTCTGCGCTAAAAGTCCTAATAGACGCTGTCGGAACTATTAAGACATTAGAAGCGTTAAAATTCAAAGATATGTCTTGGTCAGCTTCCCGAGCAGAGATGGTAGCAGATGGCATTGCAAACAACAAAACACTGATGTTATTGGAGATGGGCTACCCATTTGCTGCTTTGTCAGATGAAAGAGCAGAAATATTTACGAACACTCTTGCAAGTATTCCAAATCTTGAGATATTAACGCTTCACTGTACTCATGGTGTATCTAATTTTTCTACTCGGATGCATGAAGGCGAAGATTGTAAGATTAGCATATTGGCAAAAGCCTTCGAAGGTAATCAAAAGTTGAGTGTATTGAGGCTTGAGGCTGAGAACATTGATTTAATGCGACATGGTGTATTAGCACTTTTTAAAAACAAAAATATTGCAAAACTTACACTAACGTTTTTCCCCAAAAAAGAATATGAAAGCGAACTTTTAAATGCATTAAAAGATAACCTGACATTAATATCATTTAAATTAATTTCGGAGAGTTCTATAGATAGCTTTGCGAACAAGGGTATAGAAGATAAGTGTACAAAATACATAAAACGCAATAAGGACAAATTTTATGATTTCTACAGCGCGATTCGGAGATTCGAATCCGCCACAACAGAAGTAATCCCTAACGACGTTGCGAAGCTTATTTTTGGAAAAACATTTCCATACTTTAACCAATATATAGAGCCCAGTTGGTAGCTGTTAGTTAAGGCGATAATAGTACATCTCATGCTCCAGATGAATGGGCAACCCCCACAACTGGTTTGGCCAGGAAAAGTCGTGTCTTATTGCCGTCATTTGGAGATTTATCAATTACTATTTATTTCACAATGAATTTACTTAAAAGAAAATGGTATCAAAGCCACATTTTTGCAAGCCAAAAAAACGATGCTTTTTGACGTATTTTAATTGAGGAAATGCGGTTCGACATTTTTCCCGGAATAAAATGGTTTATCACTGAATTGTGCATTCATCTGGGTTCGGATCAAGTTTGCCCATAATCTCATCCGCCGACAAGCGGTGAAGATCCATTACCGTCAGCGCACCAGACTTAAGTCCTGAACGCAACGGTTCCTCAGCGAGAATCATGAGCTTTTCCGGAAGCAAAAATACAAGATCTTCTAGTTTAATTAATTTTTCAACAGTTATCATATCTGCAATGGGTACGAGTTTATTAGTCCATATAGAGCTTGAATGAGCACAGATAGGAAAAACGTCTCTATCAGGTTCTTTATTCCCCTGTCCGTGTATCTCCAACAATTCTTGTAACTTATCAAGCAACTTTGCGTAGTCAGTAAAAGGATACAGGGACAAATCTAACAAGCGCATTTCTAGAGAATCAGGCCTCAGCTTTAAGAAATCGTTTCTCATTTTTTGTCCGTTTTCGAAACTTTTTTGTTCCTCCTTAAAAATAATTTCCCTAAGGCCCCGGTAACTCATCAAAGTTTTAGCTTGCCTGGGATATTGAATAACTTGCTCAAAAGTAAGTTGTTTTTGGAATTCGCCATCCCACTGCTCGCGCGGGAATTGCTTAAAATAAAGGCTCTCAAATTTGGGAGAGCTATTCCAGGCCTCTAGCGCCAAAAGCGTATCCTCGTCATTTTTAACAGCATTAAGAGCTTCTTGCATGGTAATTTTTCCATCTACAAGTTTTTGTTGAATATATTTCAAAGATAGACTCGTACAAGCAGAGAGTGTTAAAAAACCGGCTGTTTCTACATCTTTTAGCAGTCCAACAAGTAAGAAATCTCTTATTGGTTCGCGGAACTTACAATCGTTATACTTTGAGAGATTAAGCTGCTCTTCAATGATCGGGGATTTTTCAAGCAAATAGGCAAAGGTACATTTTTTAATGGCCAGGTGATGCTTTATTAAGATGCCATCAAGCTTTAATCTCTTTAGTTCATTCAAGGAGATTGTATTAAAGGGTAGGAATTCATCTTTTATACACTGTAGAGGAAACTGTTCAAATTTTTCTTGAGCGGTCCATAGCCCATCAGGTTGACCCACAAACTGAGATACCTGGGTAGCAAGGAATATCGGCAAATAATTAAACGCTATCTCTTCCAGATACCGCGGTTTAACCGGCAAATTTTTAAGGTGATCAGGTTTCAACGTGTAAGAAAAAAATAGTTTCTCGAAAAAATGGCTGACCAACCTCACTGAACAAGCGTCATAAGCAGATAAGTAGCCTTGGTTCAATAGGAGTTCGAGCTGAAGAACAGCTGGAGGACAGTTAGTTAGGCAATTAATTATTTCTGAGTTTGGATGAATCTTGACGTTATCAACACGATTTTGCTTGTCAGATGCAGTTAATATGCCTTCCATTACCTTATACCTCCACAATTAAATAACCCATGCTGTGCTTTCAGCACTGATGGGGACGCTACGTATTATAAAAGCTACGTCAAACATTGCACAGTAAGCGTGCAGCGGATGTTAGCGCAAAGTGATAATGTCCCCTTTTAAGAAAGTCAGGGCATACATGGAGCGTAAAGAGATAATAGAAGCTAGTTTAAAAAGGCTAAAGCGTTGAGGACTATTTTCATATAAATCAAATAGTTAAACTAATTTCTGCTGTTTTTTGGCCGCATCACCGCCAGCCCTCATCCTGGCACAACCAAAAATCGGTAAGACGACTTTTACCATCAAAATTAATCATGGCAGGTCGCTCGAAAAAACTGCGTACGACGGATCAGTTTCCAGCCGTTACCACTCTGCAAATGCAGGCTGCAAAAAGAATTGCCACTGTCGTTCGAGCTTGGGACTATATGCTTCAATCAACCGCCCACCCCGTGGTCTGGTTGACAACATTGCAGAGCTATATCGCGTAGAATTCTTCATCATTTCAACAGCTTAGGCGATATTTTTGACTATTCAAGCTGTGTGTAGACAACTTTTGCTAGAAATGCTGTGTGTAGACAAATTAGCGATTTTTCTGCGAGGGTAAAGTTGTCTACACAGCGCTGGCCTTCATAGGGGAACTGTTTAAAAATTGTAAGCAAATTTAGCGAGGTAGACGTTGGCCCATCGAAAATCAGCAGAAATGGCTGCGGGATGTGCAATTTGGCGGAGATGAACATCGTGCCAGTAAGAACTATTCCGCATCAAACCTTGCCTTGATACGCCGTACCGCCCTGAACTTATTGCAACACGATACCTCGGATAAGCGAAGTATCCGTCGACGAAAGTGGCGAGCATTTTCTGATGAAAACTATCGTGAAAAATTACTCTTTGGAGAAACTATTAATAAATTGTCATAGCGCGATTGCCCTGACGGAACAACAGGTCTCCTCTCAATCAGCATCGATTGACGAGACAATTACATAAGTAACATTATGTTGCACTTGGGCTTACCACCGCTTACTGTTACATCTTATTGAGAGAAAAAATTATGGATTACTCGCAAACCGTTTAGTTATATTCAGCAAAGTGAACAGCACAGCTCCGCGACTTTAACAGTAACGGACAGTGTTGAACAAGTTGAGACAACACCGTAGAAAGAATATTCTCAAAGAGAAGCTATTTTCTTTTCGCTTACAAGTGATTTAGAAAATCATTTGTTTAACTATCTCAATAACCGGTCGCTAAAGGCTATGCGGTTAGTATCGGAGGGTTCATGGTCATAGCAGATAAAAAGCAGACTGATAAAGTTGTGGATTTGAGAAAGATTAGAAGTGGGGAGGCGTCAATATCTAGTTTGTGTCCCTATGTCACGGGCGCTTAAACCTTCAAGCCAACTTAACAGGCCCCAGGGCAGCAACGTCATATTTTCAAAAAATTAATCCTATCAAGACACCTCTCATTTTTAACAAACCGATAGAAAAAAATTCTTCTTCCGTATCTGACATTGGAGTGCAGTCTCCCACAGAAGACCGTACTTACCCAGATAACTATGCGTTGGCTGCTTTCTAGCAAAGTAGAGATCTGGAGGGAAGGGCGCATTGATATTCAGTAGGAAAAGAAAACAAAAGTAATATTTACTGCCCTCATTTGTATTAGTGTCATTACCCAGGGTATCTGTCAGATCAGATCCTAGTACAGATCATCGAATTCTCGTTAAAAAATCCTCACCTTGGCCAACTCCAGGTAGCGTTGCAGCTTAAGAAAATCCAGCAAGTCGATATCAGTTCTTCTGGTGTTCGAAATGTATGGCTAAGAGCTGAAATACAAACCATCGTTCTCAGAATACAAAAGGTTAACCTCTTGAAAAAAGCCAAAATCCCTTGCCAAAATACGGGTTAATGGTTAGCCTGTAACGACAAAATCGCTCGGTAATTAGTCCGACAGTTTCCCTTGGTAAATGACACTAATCCAAGTTATTGAAAAGTTACCTAACCGGCCAAATTATTGGGACCCCTCTTTTAGGCTGACCAAATCCACCTGAACGGTCCGTTCACCGTCCGTCAGCCAAAGTTGCCCGTCTTGGATAGTACACTGCAACAGCATGGCTCGTTGCACCATTTTTTCCAGCGCTTGCGAAGTCGCTACGGGCACGTTCCATATTGTTAAATTCTTTGCACGCTCCATACGGTTGCCCATTCCCTGCCACCAAATTGCGCTGTTACTGGCGTAGGAATACACCATGACTTGCTCAGCACGACCACACGCTTTTAACAGGCGGCGCTCATCGGGCTGTCCCACTTCGATCCAACATTTTATGGCCCCTGTATAATCTTTCAGCCAAATATCAGGCTCATCGATGTCAGATAATCCTTTCGCAAATACTAAGTGTTCATTTGCGTTTAAAGCAAATGCGAGCAAACGCACCATCATTCGTTCATCCGTCTCAGAGGGATGACGCGCCAGAGTGAGCGAATGAGCCGCGTAATAATTTCTATCCATATCAGATAGCTGTAACTCTGCTTTATATACGGTTGATTTGAGTGCCATTGAAATGCAGCTTTCTAAAATTGAACTTGGATGGTCTGGGGATTATCCTGACCCTAAATTCCTCTGTTGACCGCTTCGTAGCTTCGATAACAGATGGGATTCATTGAGAATTTCGCGCTTTACCTACTTCATCGTTTAGGTGGGAACGCTACAGGCTCGCCCTAGGCTCGCCATAGACTCAATGGTACGTTTTTCTGGCTCCCTGGTGGCCGCGTTGCTTCTCCTTGCAATATACAGGTTGCCGCTTCGTCGCGGTGCAGCAGGGGTTTCAGAATGCATGCATTCTGCCTGCGGAACGGATTTTCCGTAGGACTTTCCGTAGAACTTTCCCTGCAAGAAAAGTTTCCTGAGCACTAGTAGAACTAATGCGGCCAGGAAGCCGGAAAAACGTACACTTGAACCTATGGTGACCCTATGGTGAACCTGCCCAACAGAGGAATTTAGGATGATGATATTGTCGCATGAGATTTTAAAATCTCAGCATTATCCACTTCCTCTTCAGCAATTCCGATAAATTTTGTGAAAATTGCTGTTCAGATGCCGGGCTGTATGATTGATGGATCAATTTTCGATTTTTACTCAACGCCGGTTATTTTCTCCGTAATGAAATAACGTCAACAGTTCTAATCAAATACTCTTCTTCTTAAAGGCAGCGAATCTTGACGATAACGGCCACGTAATATAACGTACCGTACCTATTTTCCTCACATCTGGCGCATCTGCTGACCATCACCCGTTCAGGATCTCTCAATGACCGATTTGTCCGTCGTCCCCAAATTAACTGAATACAAACCTACTAATAAAGTGCGGTTCATCACGGCAGCTTCACTTTTTGATGGGCACGACGCATCTATTAATATCATGCGGCGGATCCTGATGGCCAGCGGGGCCGAGGTGATTCACTTAGGGCACAATCGCGCAGTGGAGGAAATTGTCACCGCGGCTTTGCAAGAAGACGTGCAAGGGATTGCTATTTCCAGTTATCAGGGCGGTCATGTAGAGTATTTCAAATACATGATTGACTTACTCCGTGAGCGTGGCGGCGCGCACATTAACGTATTTGGCGGCGGCGGAGGAGTGATTATTGCTGACGAAATTGCTGAGTTGCATGCCTACGGTGTAAAGCGAATTTTTAGTCCTGAAGACGGCCAACGCATGGGATTGGTCGGCATGATTTTGTCGATGATCCAGACGTGTGATGTTAATTTATCCGGATATGCGCCGACTTCCCTTGCACCATTACAAGAAGCGCATATGCCTTCCCGTCAACGTAATCTGGCGCAACTCATCACTGCATTAGAAAATGAAGAGGTCGACTCTGCGTTAATACAAGCTTTGCATCAACAAGCCGCAGTCAAGCACATTCCGGTATTAGGGATTACTGGCACGGGTGGTGCGGGGAAGTCTTCACTAACCGACGAATTAATTCGCCGCCTCCGGTTAGACCAGCAGGACAGTTTAAACATTGCGTTAATTTCTATCGATCCATCCCGGCGTAAGTCTGGTGGCGCTTTATTGGGCGACCGGATTCGCATGAATGCCATTATGCCGTGGAACCAAGCAGGAGAATCGCGGGTTTTTATGCGCTCACTAGCTACCCGTGAGGCCCGCTCAGAAATTTCTTCGGCTTTGCCCGTCACCATTGCGGCCTGCAAGACTGCCGGATTCGATTTGATTATAGTAGAAACATCCGGTATTGGTCAGGGCGACGCCGCCATTGTGCAGCATGTCGATACGACGGTGTACGTAATGACACCGGAATTTGGTGCCGCTTCACAGCTGGAAAAAATTGATATGCTTGATTTCGCGGATTTTGTGGCAATTAACAAATTCGATCGCAAAGGTGCTCTTGATGCAATGCGAGACGTCTCAAAACAGGTGCAACGTAATCGTGAATTATGGTCATTAAAGCCTGAACAAATGCCTGTATTCGGTACACAAGCATCGCGCTTTAACGATGATGGTGTAACTGCTCTGTATCAAGGATTAATTGCCAAATTAGCCGATCAAGGTTTGCCATTAACGTCGAGCCAGTTACCCATTATCACAACACGCTTTTCAAGCGGTAAAAATGTAATTGTGCCTACTGCGCGCAGCCGGTATCTAGCTGAAATTGCGGATTGCGTACGCCATTATCATCACTACACAGCAAAGCAAGTTATCTTTGCCCGGGAAAAGCAACAACTGCAAGCCACAGTCAGTATGTTATTGGAAGCAGGCAAGTCGGCAGAAACGAGGGAACTGATCGCGGAATTAGTGCGAGAGCGTGAAAAGCAGCTAGATACGAGCTCAAAACAATTGTTAGCGAGCTGGCCGGCCCTGCAGTGCGCCTATTCCGGCGACGAATACGTGGTCAGAATTCGTGACAAAGAACTTCGCACCCATTTAGTTTATGAATCATTATCCGGAACTAAGATCCGTAAAGTGGCGTTACCAAAATTCGTTGATCATGGCGAAATTTTGCGCTGGTTAA
Organism: Solimicrobium sp.; assembly: GCA_021155915.1. Taxonomy (GTDB): domain Bacteria; phylum Pseudomonadota; class Gammaproteobacteria; order Burkholderiales; family Burkholderiaceae_D; genus Solimicrobium. Next base: position 7,609 of record JAJNBE010000040.1, read on the forward strand.
TGCTTGAAAACGTCCCAGGCTCTTTTCCTTACACCGCGGGTGTTTTTGCTTTCAAACGGGAAGGTGAGGATCCAACCAGAATGTTCGCGGGCGAAGGTGATCCATTCCGCACCAATCGTCGTTTCAAACTGGTTTCGCAAGGCATGGCCGCTAAGCGTTTATCCACCGCATTTGACTCGGTCACCTTGTACGGAGCAGATCCGGCATTGCGCCCGGACATTTATGGGAAAATCGGCAACTCAGGCGTGTCAGTGGCCACCTTAGACGATATGAAAGTACTGTATGACGGTTTCGATTTATGCGATCCGGCGACCTCGGTTTCTATGACCATTAATGGCCCGGCGCCGACCATATTGGCGTTTTTCATGAATACGGCCATCGATCAGCAAATGGATAAATTTGTTATTGATAATATGCGCGAGCCCAGCGCAGAAGAAGCCGCAAAAATCAAAGCATGGGTTTTGCAGACTATTCGCGGCACCGTCCAGGCAGATATTTTAAAAGAAGATCAAGGACAGAATACCTGCATCTTTTCTACTGAATTTTCCCTCAAGGTTATGGGTGATATTCAAGAATATTTTGTAAATAATCAAGTGCGCAATTTTTATTCTGTATCCATTTCTGGTTACCACATCGCTGAAGCAGGTGCTAATCCGATTTCACAATTGGCATTTACACTTTCAAACGGCTTTACCTTTGTGGAAGCTTATTTAGCGCGCGGTATGCATATTGACGACTTTGCAGCTAATTTATCGTTTTTCTTCAGCAATGGCATGGATCCCGAATACACCGTGTTAGGCCGGGTCGCGCGGCGGATCTGGGCGGTCGCAATGCGTGATAAATATGGCGCTAATGAGCGCAGTCAAAAACTCAAATACCACATTCAAACTAGCGGTCGTTCCCTGCACGCACAAGAAATTGATTTCAACGATATTCGCACCACCCTACAAGCCTTGATCGCTATCTACGATAATTGTAATTCGCTCCACACCAATGCCTTTGACGAAGCGATTACCACTCCGACGGATGATTCGGTCCGACGTGCGTTAGCCATTCAGCTGATTATTAATCGCGAATGGGGCTTAGCGAAAAATGAAAATCCCGTCCAGGGTAGTTTCATTATCGAAGAATTGACCGATATAGTGGAAGAAGCGGTGCTGAAAGAATTTGAACGGATCGCTGAACGTGGTGGTGTATTAGGCGCGATGGAAACGGGCTATCAACGCGGAAAAATCCAGGATGAATCAATGCATTACGAACACATGAAACACGACGGCAGTTTGCCCATTGTAGGTGTCAATACATTCCGTAATCCAAAGAAGGGTGAAGCTCCACAAAAAATTTATCTAGCACGCTCTACTGACGAAGAAAAGCAATCGCAACTACATCGCTTAGCAGAATTTCATGCTAAGCACGCGCAAGCAGCACCGGCAGCCCTAGCCGCACTGCAAAAAGCGGCCATTCTCGACGAGAACGTTTTTGCACAACTTATGGTTGCAGCTCGCGTATGCTCATTGGGACAAATTACGACGGCATTATTCGAAGTGGGCGGGCAGTATCGGCGCAATATGTGATTGCTAAGACTCGCAACTCTTCCTTCTTGGGAGGACTCGCAGCTAGTTCTTATCCGACCGAATTGGCCCCTGAATTGATCTCAGCGGTCTCTCTCAAAAGTCGCGCAGTGCTATCTTACTTTAGAGACCTCTGCAACGCCTACTGAACGACCCAATTACGGCGTTGTGCGGTGCTTGCAATGCGCAGGTACTTCAGTACATTCCAATTGCTGCGCTCCCTACAACTTATCTTTGACTCGCCCGCTAAGGTTGTGTGCAGAGGTCTCTTAAAATAATTTTTACCAATCAGCATAATCACGATAACGCTGTCCATTTTTGCCCCGAAGAGAGGCGATAAATGTGGTTTTTACTTAGTGGATATCCACAATATCCGAGGTTAGTCATGTGACCGATAATGACTTCACCGACGCATTTACAGCCTGCTAAAACCCGATCAACCACTTTAGTCGATTCAACCCGACAGGCTGAATGAAGGTCAATTTAATTAAGGCATATTCCAACAATTTTTAAGAAAGTTATCTATGCAGACAATCCTCACTCCATTAAACATTTTTCGTTCTGTTTTTGATTCAAGTAATCTCAGCTCAACAGAAAAAAATAGTACAGTCGATTCACACGTTATTAATTTACAAGAAAGAATAGAGAGCAATCGCATCCTGCTTGATGGTTTAAAAAGAGACAGCGGATTTCAAAACACATTAACTCTTATGCATAAAGCGGGTGTACCTGAGGAACAGCTTTTAAAGTTTCTGACTGGAAACGCCAGTCTGGAAGAATGTTTGGGTAAGAAAACATGGATGATCGCTTTTCTGATAGGAACTTATGCGGGGCTTGAGGTTAAATCTCGCGGGCTTGGGAGATTAGACTTACACTTTCTCGAGCATTCGTTAGCCGATACATTAACCACTATTTTTAAACAGGGCTATTCGGAATCCGGCGAGAAAACCCATTCCAAAATGAATGCTCTTATGCAGGCCATTGAGGAAAAGAATAATTCAGGAAAACTAGACTTGGCTAGCACTAACCTGGCTTTTTTTCACTCGCTTGAGTATGGAGGGGATGAATTTAAGGCCGCGATGGCTGAGTTTAACTTAATTGGTGTTAGAACAGAAACTAAAGCCGTCATGTTGGCGGAAAGGGAAATTGATATTGCCTTTTCAAAGATTGAGAATGGTGAAAATTTTGAAGCAATCGAGATTTGTGAAGCAGTTTATAAAAATGCCCAAGGAAATTGTGGAAGGTTAGAGAACAAGATTATTGAAGACAAACTTTTTGAGGCAGCCCTTGAGATTTCACTTGAGGGCGATCCCCAGACCGCTGCTTCTATTCTAAGCATTCCCCGAAGATACGGCTATTTGGACAGCTATAACTTGACGGCAATGAAGGTCTTGGACGTTCTTACGAACCGTCGTATGTCAACGGTACTTTCTACATACTCGCGACATATGGTCAAATCGTTGGAAGAAGCCATCGCGGGTAAGGTGAATTTGAAATACACTCCTTATTTTCTGGGTAAAGTATATGAGAATGGCCTCTATGGCGTGCAAAAAAATGAGGCAATGGCTAAAGAATATTTAAGAATAGCAACTGAGCGAGAATTCGAACCAAGATCAGTGAGAAAACAGCGAGAGTCTTACATAATGATGCGGGAAGCGGAACGAAGCGAAAAGTCTGTTTTTTTCCATATTCCCACGGATATCATCAACCGCATCGCACACTTGCGTTTGGAAGCAACGCGGGTTCAGTCGGAATCGGACAAGAAGGTCTGAACTAGCGCGGAATAATGGCATTATGTTGATTAAATAGAGACCTCTGTATCCCACCTGCTGCGTGAGCCAAATACGGTTGCGCAGGGCTTGCAATCCTCATGTATGTAAGTACATTTTGGTTACTGCGCTCCCTGCGCCTTGTCTTTGGCTCGCTCGCTACGGTTGCGCAGCAGTCTCACACAGGATTAATTTGAGCACTTAAAGCACGGTCATCTTTAATTTCTTTGTCCAGAATAATGGTGGCTTTCTCTATCTGAATAGATTTTTTTCGCTCACCACATGGATTGTCACTTAGCGAACCGTACCAGTATAGAGGGCCAGGATTCAACACTCCGCTAGGAGGATGCGAATTTTTTGAACCGTTTTCTTCAAATAAGTCGTAACTCACAAAGTCCATTTTCGTTTGTTGACGGTTCCTAAACGACTTTAATTGTTTTTAAAACGATAATTCTTGCTGTAGTCAAACTAGTGTAAATCATCAGTATCGATTGAATAAATTAAAGTATGGCGCAATCAAAAAACAGAATGTTGATAGTTTCACAAGTGAGCCATTGCGAGCCCTGAAAGTCGTTGCCCTGATGATGCCAAAGATAGGAAAAATCGTGTTCATTATGCTATAAATTGCTTAAAGATAGGGTGACTTGCTAAAGCGCTCAAAAACAAACGCTGTGCTTCGAATTTGTTGGAAGAGTTGATTAGATTCCTAAGCACAATGTCCCGAAGCAGTTTTAAGCCCTTTCCTGACAAAGTCTTGTTATAGCCCAATTAATCAAAAGCACGCTCGGCAATGTCCTGCGCACTTTCCATGAGGCTCCATCTTTACCGCCTTTTTTTCTTTATTCAAAATATGGGCTAACGGTGAAGTAGCTTGCAATTCCACTTTTTTCATTTGCTCGTACAGGATGGTTTTTGCCCGATCGAGAATGCTGAAAAATATAGTTGCTACTTAGGGGATATCCACAATAGTCGAAGTGGATCACCTGACCGATAATGACTTCACCGAACCATTTTCAGCCTGTTAAAACCGGATCAAATATTGCATCGGTTCAACGCGACAGGCTGAATGAAGGGTTAACCTATTTATACCGTATCCCAACATTCACAAGAAAGTTAGCTATGCTGCCAACCAGTCACCCAGTAGACACTAATCGTACTGCCTTCAACTTAAGTAATTCCAGCTCCACAGAAAAAAATAGCACAGTCGATGTACATGTGATGAATTTAGAAAAAAGAATAGATGACAATCGCCTCTTTCTGGAAAGTCTAAAAAGAGATAGCGGATTTCAAAACACACTAACTCTTATGCATAAAGCAGGGGTTCCCGAAGAACAACTTTTAAAATTTCTGACTGGAAAAGTCAGCCTGGAAGAATGTTTAGGTAAAAGGACGGGGATGATCAATTTCCTAGTAAGAAGTTACGAAGGGCTGGAGATTAAATTTGGCTGGCTTGGTAAGTCAGGTCATTTTTTTTCTGGATCGTTAGCCAATACATTGTCAGCTATTTTCAGCCCAAGTAATTTAGAGTTTAGCGAGAAAACCCATTCAAAAATGAACACTCTGATGCAGGTGATTGAGGAAAAAAATAACTCAGGAAAACTAGACTTATCTAATGCTGATCTATCTCTTATCAAAGTGCCCGTGCTAGACATTGATAACTTTAATACCCTGTTGGCTGAATTTAACTCAATTAGCGTGGGGAAGGCGAGTAGGAGCGTTATGTTGCTCGAAAAGGAGATTGACATTGCCTTTTCAATGATTGAAGACGGGCAACAGGAAGAAGCAATTAAGATTTGTGAAGTCGTTCATAAAAATGCCAGAAAAAATTGTAGTTGGTTAGAGTATTTAATTATTAAAGACAAACTTTTTGAGGCGGCCCTTGAGATTTCGTTTGCTGGCCATCACAAAACTTCGAGATCTATTCTAAATATCCTTGGAACGTTTTCAAGTTTTGAGACCTCTCATAGGACGGTTGAAACTTTCGCGGACTTTCTGATGAACTATTGTATATCGTCGGCGGTCAGCCCGGCATACTCCCGGAAAATGGTAAAGTCGTTGGAGCAAGCCAGCGCCGCGAAGGTGAATCTGAAATTCACTCCCTATTTTCTTGGGAAAGTATTCGAGAAGGGCCTTTATGGCGTACCACAGAATGAGGAAAAGGCCCAAAAATATTTGGGAATAGCCGCGGAGCGACAGTACGAACCAAGATCTGTAAGGAAATCACGAGAAACATACGTAACGATACTGGAAGCACAACAAAGCCACGAATCTGTTTTTTCATTTGTTCCCCGGGATATCATCGATCACATTACGCGTCTGCGACTTGGAGCAACCCTGGCTCAGTCGGCACCCGAAAAGAAAATATGAATTAGCGGGATAGCGGTTAACTTTGATCAAACAAGGTTAAATTGTGAAGCTATGCGCTTTGATCTAAATTTTCCGAGACAGGTCTAGAGGATATTAGAGGAAGAGAAAGGTGTAGCCGCCAGAAGACTAGGTATTGGTGCAAATGATTACTCACGTAGCTTTTTCAGGGATAACTATCAATATGTCAAGGTAAGTGCAAACTCGAAGACTGTTCAATTCTCATAGTGATACCTGCATCAACATGAAAATGGCGGCTTTTAAAAGGGCGAATATCACACTGGATACGACCACCATCGCAAATGCAGCTGTTGACAACCCCGCTACTATCCAGTAACCGTCACGTGCTAGGATACCCAAGGCCAGCATGCTGATGGCGAGAGCAGGAAGATTGTTACCCAATGGTATCGGTAATAGTAATAACAACGCTAATAGAAAACAGACGCCGCCAACTATGTACTCCATCGGCGGTTGCGCCAGTTTACTCGCACGAGGGCGCAAAAGCTTCTCGGCCCTTTCGAGCCAGGGTGCTATACGCTCAACAAGCGTTTGGAAATTGGAACCTGACATTGATCTCCTGGTAATGATTGCAGGCAGCCATGGCTTCAGACCAAAGATCATTTGAGCTGCCAGGAAAACTAGAGGCACCCCTAGCACAGCCGATGTTCCTGGAGGCATAGGTAGCACGTTAGGAAAAGCGAATATAAATAACAAAGCACTGAGAGCCCGATCACCGAATGCAGCGAGCAGTTCACCTATATCGACGCGTTTGCCAATTGAATCAGTGGCAAGTGTGCGCAGCACAGCCGACAATGGCAGATCTCCGGCAATATTGTTCATCTCACATCCTTATACATTCTTGGTTTAATTATTCTCGGCTATCCGGCAGGCCACATCCGGCTGCATTTGTAATGGTGCTAGGGAATAGCAGCGCAGAGCGATTGCCGTATTTTATTCGCTATAAACGGTCGCTTAATATGAGCGAGCAAGATTTAATCCCGGTTTCTCAGCGTATTAGTACTTATTGCGCGTTAAAAAAAACTGCATTGCTGTACCACGCATTAAGGCTTACTATTTCTGGGGAATAAGCGACAGGTTGGTCGTAGGCTTGCAATGTAATAGGCCATTTCTGATCTCTTCTCCTCGTGGACATTATTTTCACATTTATTTAGTTCAGCTTTAAGACTATCTCTCGCTGGGTTTGGAGTTGCCCTCCATTAGGTAATTGGAGTAAATTCGGTAGAAAAATTAGAGTTGGCACGCTTTGTGGTGTTTTTTTACCTTTAGTAAAAATATTAGTTTGACCAGAAAGTGGATCTTCATTATCAAAAACTCTCAACAAAGCTGAGATTGCCTATTACTCTATCTGTTATTAATGTCGCTATTGTACTCTGCCGCCAGTTTTTTTAAGAGGCTATGGTACCTACTCAACTGTCGTCAGACGATACGTATTTTTACGAACCGGATCGAACGTTGACAATGAAAATCATTAGGAAGGGACGTCCTCATGCTAACACTCCATCATCTTGAAACATCACGTTCTCAGCGCGTTTTGTGGCTATTAGAAGAATTGAAGCTACCCTACGAAATTGTTCGTTATGAACGTGATAAAAAAACGTTTCTGGCACCATCCGAGTTAAAGAAAATTCATCCATTAGGTAAGTCTCCTCTTATTACGGATGGTGAAATTACTGTTGCCGAATCCGGTGCGATATTGGAATATCTAGCGGAAAAATACGGCCACCTCGGCAGAGAAGACGTCGCCAATCTCGTTCCAAAAATAAATACCGGTGAACATCGGCAATGCCGCTACTGGATGCATTATGCCGAAGGTTCACTCATGAATTGGTTATTGATGAAGTTAGTGTTTGTTGCTCTACCTAAACAACCGATGCCTTTTTTTGCTCGGCCCATTGCGCGACAACTGTGCGTCAAAGTACAAGAGAAATTGATTGACCCTGATCTCGCTACTGCACTTTCATTCATTGAGCATCATCTTGCGACCAATACCTGGTTTTCCGGCGACAACTTGACGATAGCGGACTTCCAAATGAGTTTTGCTGTTGAAGCATTACTTATGCGTAGAAATAGAGATATAGCGAATCAACTTCCCCATCTGTATGCGTATCGAAATAAACTCGTACACCGTCCTGCTTATCAGCGGGCGATAAATATTGGTGGGCCTGTAATGATGAGTTAAGATCTTTCTTCCTACATCTCGGGCACGGCTGGCTAAAAAATTGTGGAGTGTTTCTTGGGAAATCAAAAATTGAATAATCCTTTTAACCAATACTATAGTAGGTGCTTTTTAACCAACTAAGACTAAATAAAAATGATTTCCTGCTTCATTGATTCTTGTCACGAGCCTGGCATCCCACTAACTGGACTCAATGTGCGCGCTTATGCACTACACATCCAGCGGCATAGGTTGCCAACACTGCCCTGTCATCTCCTAACATTGCCAAACAGAAAAGTAACTCCTCCAAGCTCTCCGCGTGCGACGTACGCCTTGCTAACAAAGGAGTAGCGGATAAATCTAACACGATAAAATCGGCTTCTGCACCCGTTGAAAAATTTCCTATCGTTCCTTCCAATTGCATGCTGCGCGCTGCACCTAAAGTAGCTAAATAAAATAATCGTAATGCTGATAGATGAGTGCCTTGCATTCTTGCCACTTTGTACGCTTCGTTCATTGTGTGAAGCATGGAAAAAGACGTTCCTGCACCTACGTCGGTCGCCAAAGACAATAACTGCTGATGCTTATCAGCGCGCTCAAAATCGAATAAGCCACTGCCTAAAAATAAATTAGATGTGGGGCACACCGCAACGGCTGACTGCGTTTGCATCATGCGGGTGCGATCATTGTCATCCAACCAGATGCAATGCGCGTACATGGACTTTGGCCGCAGCATGCCATAACTATCATAGACATCGAGATAGCTGCGTGCCTTGGGAAATAACGATTTCACCCAAGCGACTTCATTTACATTTTCTGAAACATGTGTTTGTAAATAAACCTCCGGGTAAGCACGCACCAGTTCGCTCGCCAGTTGTAATTGAGACTCACTGGAAGTGGGTGCAAAACGCGGAGTAATCGCGACAAGTTGCCGACCGCGCCGATGCCACTTTTTAATGATAGTTTCAGTTTGAAGCGCACTCGTTTCTGCACTATCTTGTAAAAATGTCGGGCAATTTCGATCCATCATAACCTTGCCGGCAACCATGCGTAGATTACGTGATTCACTCTCAAGAAAAAATGCTTCAACGGATTCCTGATGCACGCTGCCATACACCATGGCTGTGGTTGTGCCACAGCGCAATAGCTCATCCACAAAAAATTGCGCCACTTCATGTGCGTAATTGGTATCAGCAAACTTACGTTCAATTGGAAAGGTATATCTTTCTAACCATGGCAAAAGTCCGTCCGCGGGTGATGCGATCATATCGGTTTGTGGGTAATGCAGATGCGTATCTATAAAACCAGGAATAATTAGTTTGCCGCGGTAATCATGAATTACCGTGTCTTCCGCAAGGGTCTGTTTGAGTTGATCATAATTGCCAGCCGCAATTACTTTTCCTTCAGCGATAATTAATAAGCCATCTTCAAACCAAGCTGTAGACTGTTGGTCATAAGCAGGGTCATTGGTAAAGTGCAGCAAGCGAGCCCGATATGCTTGAATTATATTTTTATTGTGGCATTCAACAGTGGTACGCATAAATCCCTTACAAACAATTATTCATCTACGTATACCACTAACATAATGTCCTGAAAAGACCCCTGCACTACTGTCTCTAATTCTAAGATAATTCGATATACAAAAAAGGAAACAGAAGAATGCAAACGAGTTTCGGATCGATGGAAATGGCGCAGCGTGTGAAGAAAGACAGTACGGTGATGAAATAGCAGAAAGTGTACTAACTACTTGTTTACTTGCAGAGGCTACAATTAGACAAGATTGTCGCCATTTTTAAGCTAACCAAACAATATTGGCTTGTAGCCCTTTTAACTCATTGATCTAAATGGGAGGCAAATTTCTGGGCACTGGGCGGAGCTTCTCTCCTGTATAAATAGAAGAATATTTCTATTAGCTATAACAACCTGTCTACGATAAGATTGTAGTTGCACTAAAGAGATATATTGGCCTTTCCGGACTGAAACAGTCAATATTTATATGAAAGGCAAAATGATGCACCCTAAAGACGCGATAAAACTTCCTAACTGGGTGTGGGGAAAATTAAGGACGTAGCTTTAAATTAATACGCTTTCTGTGCAAGTTGATGTGAGAAGCTAACCTATTCGCTTATTTCAACCCTTTTTTTCAAATCTGGGACATTGGACATATCCAGTATTCTTTTTCGAGAATTCAAATATGAAACGCTTCTATCGCTCGCTAGTTGCTTTGACTGAGATATTTGTGGTTAGTTCCTGCACCTCTACCGTACAAAAAAAAGATCAAAGTTCTAAATCCCCAGAATTTTTCTACATCCCTCCCGTACGGCCTATTTCGGAATTGCTTCCCATAGCGCTTGCAGCAAAACCACCGGGAGAAGAAGGCAACTTCCGCTCTTCTGATTTAGTTGAAATCACAAAGGTTGATTCGACAATTAACCTCGATATTCGGTACGCGACATCGAATAATTTTATTAGCACGCCAATATACGGTCAGGCACGCGCTTTTTTGCAACGGCCTGCAGCGCATGCATTAGTGCGGGTGCAAAAGGCGTTAGCAAAAGAAGGTTATGGACTACTGATATTGGATGCATATCGACCTTGGTATGTAACCAAAATATTTTGGGATGCATTGCCTGAAGCACAGCACAAATTTGTCGCTGATCCGGATCTGGGCTCCCGCCATAATCGCGGTTGTGCGGTTGATCTTACACTACTTGAATTGAAGACAGGTCGTGAAGTAGCCATGCCAAGCTTTTTCGATGAGACATCAGAGCGTGCCTATCCAACATATGCTGGCGGCACCCACGAACAACGTCGTCTGCGCGACTTATTACGACAGCATATGGAAGCGGAAGAATTTGATGTTCATGAATACGAATGGTGGCACTTTGATTATCGCGATTGGCAGTCGTATACGATTCAGAATGTGCGATTTGAAAAGCTTGATTAACTAACCTGAGTTCGTATATGGGCGTATATGGACGCCCTCAGTTTACCAAGTATTTATTCAAGAATCCCCCCTTTGAGATTTTGTGCGAAATAATTTTAGCAAGCAACAGTAAAAATACTTGAACTGGTAGCGCTGCCAGGTGCAAGCCATACCAATAGCGAAATAGGTAAAAATGAACGCAACAAGTTCCCGGTTCCGTATATGCCAACCCAAATCTTCTGCCGGATTCGACACGGAGAGCAGCGAGTCAATATTGCTTGACCAGCATTCCGGCGAGGCGAAACTAGATATTTATCGTGAATATACAGTAGATGACTTGGGTCTCAGTCCTGGACTAACTAAAGCAACATGGCTAAGAAAAATGATTGAAGATGAATTAGAAGAGGTCAACCAGGGAAACATGCATTTAGCCACAATTAGCCTAAATGATCATCTTGCAAGCTTGATGGTTTAACGGGCATCATCACCAAGGCGACTGAACCCATCGCGACGTTATTGTCCCATTATCACGGCTTATGGCATATCGAAGAAACCTTTCTAATTTCCAAGCATGACTTAAAAATTCGTCCCGTTTTCCACTGGAAGCCAGCATGCATCAAAGCCCATCTCGCCGTTTGCTTTGCTGCTCTTTTGTGTGTGCGCCATTGCGACGAAGTCGGGAGAGCTCTTCTTCCAATAGCATTTTTACGTTTTTATCACGATGAAAAACGAAAATTATGCATGAGAAATAATGTTTGGTTAACTTTCTCAGTTAAATGCATGGGTCATGCTGAGGACTTCTGAAGAAGGTGGTCAACAGAGATAGCAAAACGGAGAAGTTTAAGCTGCTGCTCTCTCATAAGTGAAAGCCATTTACCGCCGGCACAGCTAAAGGCAAAATAAAGATTTTTTCTTAACGAGATGCACAGCGAAAATTTAACAACAAGGCTTAAGGTAAATTGCACCCTCTGTCAGTCATGGCTATAGACAACACGTCCACCCACCATTGTTTTACGCACAACGCCCGGCAAGGAATAATTTATGAACGGTGTATGCTTTCCCTGGCTAACTAATGATTTTCCATGGACCAGCCATTCATCTGAAGCATCAAAAATACATAAATCAGCACTACTGCCCACCTTAAAATTACCGGCTGCTAATCCAGCCACGCGCGCGGGCTCACTCGTGATCTTTGCGATGACAAGGGATAAACTGATATGGCATTCCTGCGCCCATCTTAGCGCAAGTGATAACAATAATTCCAGTCCAGTTGCGCCCGGCGAAGCCTCTGCAAATGGCAACAATTTTTCGTCGTCATCCACCGGGGTATGATCAGAACAAATCGCATCAATAGTGCCATCCAATAAACCTGTACGTAACGCATGGCGGTCTTGCACTGACCGTAGCGGCGGACAGAGCCGTGCATTTGCATCAAAAAAACCAATATCTGCATCTGACAAGTGTAGATGATGCACGCCGACGTCACAACTTACTTCCAGCCCTTCCCGCTTCGCCTGCCGAATCAATTCCACTCCGGCGCCGGAGGAAATACGACACAGATGTACCCGTGCTCCAGTAGCCCGCTGTAGCTCAAAAATAGTATGCAGTGCAATGGTTTCTGCCATCACAGGCACACCAGATAGTCCCAAACGTGTAGCATAAGCACCGCTGTGCGCTACCCCCTCGATGCCGATATGGGGATCCTGCGGTCGCAACCAGACGGTGTAGCCAAACGTCTTCGCATACTGCATGGCGCGGAATAATATCTTAGTATTGTTTATCGGATGTTCGGCTTGTGAGAAACCCACGCAACCTGCCTGCGTTAACGCTGACATTTCTGTCAATTCTAAACCTTGCAATCCGACCGTCAGGGCTCCCAGCGGATATACAAACGCTAAATTTTGCGCCTTGGCACGGTATTTCAACATTTCGACCAAACCCGATTCATCCAGCACCGGTTCAGTATCAGGAGGGCAAACTAAACTGGTAATACCACCACGTACTGCAGCACGCAACTCCGATTCAAGCGTTGCTTTGAATTCATAGCCAGGCTCACGCAAACGAGCACATAAATCGACGAGGCCGGGGACCACTATTAATCCTGTCGCCTCAATAATTTGATCAGCTTTAAATTGTTCGGGTGGGCTGCCAATTGCTGCGATTCTTCCGGCATCAATAAATAAGTCTAGACGGTCATCAAGTGCATTTTTCGGGTCAATAACATGACCATTTTTAATCTGTATTTTCATTAATTACCCGCCAATATGCTCATCACCGCCATACGCACGGCAATACCAAAAGTAACTTGAGGGAGAATCACCGCTTGCGTGCCATCGGCAACGGTTGAATCAATTTCAACACCCCGGTTCATAGGGCCAGGGTGCATGACAATAGCGTCAGATTTGGCTAAGGCTAGACGTTCTAACGTTAGACCATAACTTTGAAAAAATTCTTGAGCCGAAGGTAACAGTCCGCCATTCATCCGTTCATGTTGCAACCGCAATGTAATGATGACATCCACATCTTTTAAACCCTCATTGATATCGGTAAACAAACGAACACCCATATGCTCCAACCCATTAGGTAACAATGTGAGTGGACCGATAACACGTACCTCAGGAACACCCAAAGTGGTGAGGGCATGTATATCCGAACGGGCCACGCGACTATGCAAAATATCACCAATAATAGCAACGCGCAGTTGTGTAAAATCTTTTTTGTAGTGACGTATCGTATACATATCCAACAGTCCTTGCGTTGGATGTGCATGGCGACCATCACCGGCATTTACTATATGTACATGATGTTGTCCGGTGTCATGCAGATGTTTGGCAATTAAATAAGGCGCACCGGATTGCGCGTGGCGCACGACAAACATATCGGCATGCATTGCAGCGAGGTTGTCTATAGTGTCAAGCAAAGATTCACCTTTGCTAGTACTGGAAGCAGCGATATTCAAATTGATAACATCTGCGGATAACCTTTTAGAGGCGATTTCAAAGGTGGTTCTGGTGCGTGTGGAATTCTCAAAAAATAAATTGAAAACACTTTTCCCCCGCATTAACGGTACTTTTTTAACTTCCCGATTTCCAATAGAAACAAAGGATTCTGCCGTATCTAATATGGAATAGATATGAGCCTTTGGTAAGCCTTCTGTAGTGAGTAAATGCTGCAATTCACCGTGCTTATTTAATTGTGGGTTATACATAGGTAAGTGTTTAGAGAGTAGGGTCTGGGATTACGGATCAGAAGCTGTAGCTTGGAATGGCTAATCGCTAACCGTTGGTTCGACCAAACTAAATACCAGGTTTCCTGCTGACTCACGCTCCAGGTTAAGTGAGAAATTCGATGGCAATGTCAGTGTTTGCGCAACAAAATTGGCGGTATAAGGCAGTTGTCGGCCACCGCGATCCACCAAGCTGGCTAACATTATCTGTGCGGGCCTGCCATAGTCGAACAATTCATTAATTGCGGCGCGGGTAGTTCGCCCTGTGAATAAGACATCGTCCACCAGAATAATGTTGGCGCCATTCACTGAAAAAGGAATGTGAGTAGACTTAACCTCAGCATGTAACCCTTTTTCGGCATAATCATCCCGATAAAAGGATACGTCAATAAAACCGACTGGGTTTTTTATCTGGCAATCGGCTGCCAACCTTTCAGCAAGCCAGGCACCTCCGGAATAAATTCCGACTATAGCAATATTGTTTATATTGACCATGGCTGCCTTGATTTGTCTGGCTAACTCCAAATATAATGCTTCTGCGTCAAATTGTTGAAGCGGTTTCATAAATTCTCGTAAAAATATTGTTGCAAAATAAGCGCGGCAGCCTCCGCATCAATAACTTGGCCGCGCTTGGCAGGAATAACTGCCGAAGTATAACGCTCATCCACTAAGGTTGTCGTGACACCGAAGCGTCCTTCTAATTGGTGTGCGAAGCGGCGACAGCGCAAAGTCATTTCGTGTTCTGCTCCATCTGGATGGGTGGGCAAACCGACCACACAATGCGTTACGTGCCACTCCTTTAGAAGAGTAGCAATCACATCGAATCGTATCTTATTGGATTCTGCAGAGATTACAGTCAGCGCCTGTGCCTGCTTTAGGAAAGTATTGCCGACAGCAACACCGATGCGCCTGGTGCCGAAGTCAAAGGCGATAATGGTTTTGATCAATACACAATTCCCAAAATAAAACAAATGTCAGCAAGATTTTATCGTACATCTGTCGTCTGGCCTTTTTTCTCTAATTAGGCATGCCCGGCTTCGGCTGACAACATCAACGGATCAATTCCCAGCAATTTCATCGCGGCTGAATAACGCTGCTCAATGGACAAATCGAACAAAATAAGCGGATCAGCGGCAACGGTAAGCCAACCATTTTTAATGAGTTCTTCTTCTAACTGGCCTGCCCCCCACGCCGTATAACCAACACTCACCAACAATTGCTTGGGGCCAACACCGCTCGCTACGGCTTCCAGTACATCGCGCGAAGTAGTAAAGGCAATCTGATCACTAATTTTAATCGAGGACGAAAAATGTTTAGCCGGTGCATGCAACACAAAACCACGATCCTCTTGGACGGGCCCACCAAACATGACGAGTTTTTTAGTTATTTGATAATTATCAGGGGTATTATCCGTTTTGATGTCGATGCGCTCCAATAACGTTTCGACCGTCATATCTGTAGGCTTATTAATTACCACGCCCAGTGCACCGTGCTCATTATGTTCGCAGATAAAAATTACCGAAGCGTCAAATATTGGCTCTCGAATTGACGGCATTGCAATCAAAAAGTGGTTTACTAAATTTAAGTCAGATATCGGCATGAAATTAGCGTGAGGCAAAGAACCCAGCTTTAAGCTCGGTTCGGTAACGGGATAATGAATTTTAGTTTGTGCTGTCATAATATGATTTTAACATTTCAGTTGTTCGATCTATTTTGATGCACCGCAATAACCCAACGCTGTCGCACCTTAATTTCAACTTTTACGAACGAAGTTTACTGACTTCTTTACTCATCATAGTATTTTTCCAGAAAAAAACATAAATTTTTTTGTGTCGCCAATTTTATTGGCGTGCGGAAATAAAAAGTGGTTAAAAAAAATTTGGCCCAATTTCTTGGCGATATCAATAAGATTGAACTTCTAAGTGGTGATGGGTATAAAATATGCGCTAACCGAACGTTAGACGACCGTGTAAGATGAAGATTATTCAGACAGGAAAAAAATGAACAATGCAGTCTATTACGCCGAACATCCATCTCCCTTAGGCCAACTCATCCTAGCGACAACTGACCGTGGAATTTGCAAAGTGTGTTTTCATGATCAACGCTACTTCCATGGCCCGAAAACCTGGCAAAAAGAGTCGCATCCTTTCTTGGTGAACGCAGCCAAACAAATTGACGAATATTTCGCAGGCCACCGTAAGGAGTTTGATGTGGAATTAGATTTAGACGCCAATGGAACAGCGTTTCAACAAGCGGTATGGCGGGCTTTATTAACGATCGAATTCGGCAATACGCGTAACTATGGTATGCACGCGACTCTAATCAACAAGCCAACGGCTGCCCGGGCGGTAGGCGGAGCAGTGGGGCGCAATCCGATTTCCATCATTGTGCCTTGTCACCGGGTAATTGGCAGTAATGGCGCACTCACCGGTTTTGCCGGCGGGTTGAAAAGGAAGGAATATTTGTTGAAATTGGAAGGTGTAATTGCATAACTCAATAAATAACTGAAAAATTATTCTACTGCCAAAATATCTTTGCGTAATTGAGCCATATCTAAGCGACCGCGATAAGTTTTTACAATTTTGCCCGAACGATTTAGCAGCACGGTAAACGGCAAGCCCCCCGTATTATTTCCCAATGTGGCTGCGAGTTGCGTACCTGTCATCCCGGCGACATATAACGGATAAGTAATTTTATATTTTTCGGCAAACTCCCTCATATTAGCCAGGCTGTCGATGCCAATACCAATGAATTGAATATTCTTTGCCGCTAACTCTTCATGCATTGAAGACAATTCCGGCATTTCCTGCACACAAGGCCCGCACCATGTTGCCCAAAAATTAACGACTAATACGCTGTTTCGATATTCAGCTAAAGAGCTGGCTAACCCGTTCTTCGCACCATCTTTTTCTATAGAAACAATAGGCAAATTACTCGCATAAAACGCGTCAGTCACCTGTGGTTTTATTGCATATAACTGAGAAAAATAAATGCCTGATGCAGTACAGATTATGGCGACCAGAATAGTCACTAAGATGCGTGGGTTCATGTTGACAATTTTCCTAATGAATTTATTGCTAAATTGGACTTACGGCATATTTTACCCCTTGCCATTCAAATGTCGGAATAAGGTCGTAAGAGAATAGCTGTTAAATAGTCGCAGCGGGGGTAAGTATCCTAAATTAGAATCAAGACAATGCGAGACATTCAACAACAGCCATTACTATTTCATAAACAGACCTGCCGCGTAGCGCGATCGCGTAATGCACTATGTGAATTAAAAGTAGGTTTCCCCTAGTATGTCGAGGGATATCCCTAATATCCAAAAACCCAGCTAGGTAAGATAATTATGGTCAGCTAACTGAGAATAAACGTGCACATATTTACACGCTTCACTAAAAAGCGCTTGAATATTGGGTTTAAAAAAAAATTTTCTACGAAATAAAAGTGAACCATGGAATCTGTCAACAGAAAAAGTTATTACTCCCGATCCAAGCTTGAATTTGCTCAAGTCGAAGGGCAAGCTCCTGATATTGCC
>JAJNBE010000103.1 GCA_021155915.1 Solimicrobium sp.
GAATCAGTGCTGGAAAACGAAGGTCCCGAGCGTGCGCAATATTTAATGGAACGGCTTGTCGACTTAGCACGGCGTCGCGGTGCGCAGGTGCCTTTTTCTAGTAATACCGCTTACGTTAATACTATCCCGGCTGACATGGGCGAACATTGTCCTGGGGATTTGGTTATAGAAGAAAAACTGCGCTCCATGATGCGCTGGAACGCAATGGCGATGGTAGTGAAAGCGAATCGCATTGATGGCGATTTGGGCGGCCATTTGTCGAGCTTTGCGTCCCTGGCAAATATGCATGGTATTGGTTTTAATCATTTCTGGCACGCACCCACCGAAGACCACGGGGGTGACTTAGTTTACTTCCAAGGCCATTCTTCTCCGGGCATTTATGCACGTGCTTATTTGGAAGGGCGTTTAACGGAAGAGCAGTTACTGCATTATCGCCGTGAAGTTGATGGCCGCGGTCTATCTTCCTACCCTCACCCGAAATTAATGCCCGAATTTTGGCAATTTCCCACTGTGTCGATGGGCCTTGGCCCATTGATGGCGATCTACCAAGCGCGTTTTTTAAAATATCTACATGCTCGAAATATTGCCGATACTGCTAATCGTAAAGTGTGGGTATTTTGCGGTGATGGTGAGATGGATGAAGCGGAATCCATGGGTGCAATTGGCGTGGCAGCACGGGAAAAATTAGACAATCTAGTCCTTATCGTAAACTGTAATTTACAACGATTAGATGGTCCGGTTCGCGGCAATGGAAAGATTATTCAAGAATTAGAAGCCACCTTCCACGGCGCCGGTTGGAATGTCGTCAAAGTCATTTGGGGTTCCGGTTGGGATGAGTTACTTGCTAAAGACAAAGACGGTATTTTGCAGCGCGTGATGATGGAAACGGTGGATGGGGAATATCAGAATTACAAAGCCAAAGATGGAGCCTATGTCCGCAAGCATTTCTTTGGTAAGCATCCAAAGTTATTAGAAATGGTCAGTAAAATGTCCGACGACGACATTTGGCACCTAACTCGCGGTGGCCATGATCCACATAAAATATACGCCGCATTTAAAGTAGCTCAGGAACATAAAGGCCAGCCCACCGTATTGTTGGTCAAAAGTGTGAAAGGCTATGGTTTTGGTAAATCCGGCGAAGCACGTAATACCGCCCATAACACCAAAAAATTAGATGACGAAGCAATTAAAGCGATGCGGGATCGTTTTCAGTTACCTATTTCAGACGCAGAGTTGCCACCCATTCCTTTTTTCAAACCAGCTGACGATACGCCGGAAATGCGCTATCTGCATGCACGTCGCCAAGCTCTCGGTGGTTACTTACCACAGCGCCGCCCAAAAGCCGATGAAGCATTAACAGTGCCCGAATTATCCGCGTTCAAAGCCATGTTGGATCCGACTGCAGAAGGGCGTGAAATTTCTACTACCGCCGCTTATTCACGCATTCTGACCACTTTATTGCGCGATGCTAGTTTAGGACCACGTATCGTCCCAATTATGGTTGACGAATCACGCACCTTTGGTATGGAAGGTCTATTCCGCCAAATCGGCATTTTTAGTCAGGTTGGGCAGTTGTATGAACCGGTGGATAAAGATCAGGTGATGTATTACCGCGAAGATAAGGCTGGTCAGATTTTACAAGAAGGTATTAATGAAGCCGGCGGTATGAGTTCCTGGATTGCTGCGGCAACTTCCTACTCGACCAATAACCGCGTCATGATTCCGTTTTACACCTACTACTCCATGTTTGGGTTACAGCGAATCGGTGATTTAGCTTGGGCAGCCGGCGACATGCGCGCACGCGGATTTTTGATTGGTGGGACTGCAGGCCGCACCACACTAAATGGTGAGGGGTTGCAGCACGAAGACGGCCATAGCCATGTTCTCGCTTCCACCATTCCCAATTGCATCCCGTACGACCCCACTTTTGCACACGAAGTTGCCGTCATTATTCATGAAGGTTTACGCCGCATGATTGCAAATCAAGAAGACGTCTTCTATTACATTACGGTGATGAACGAAAATTACAGTCACCCCGGGATGAAAGAAGGTCAGGAGCAAGGCATTATTAAAGGTTTATATTTGCTGCAAAAAGACGAGGTAAAAAGAAAACATCGCGTACAGCTGTTGGGCTCCGGCACTATTCTGCGGGAAGTCATTGCTGGCGCCGCTTTGTTACAAAAGGACTGGGGTATTGCAGCCGATGTATGGTCAGCACCCTCATTCACTTTATTAGCACGTGATGGACAAGATGTAGAACGCTGGAATATGTTGCACCCCAACGATACGCCCAAAGTGGCTTACGTGACAGAATGTCTTAAAAATACTGAAGGACCTATTGTTGTTGCAACCGATTACATGCGTACTTATGCGGAACAAATCCGTGCCTTTATGCCAGAGAAACGTCACTACAAAGTATTAGGCACCGATGGATACGGTCGTTCGGATACGCGCGCAAAACTACGCGAATTCTTTGAAGTGAATCGGTATTATGTGGTCGTTGCCGCTTTGAAATCGTTGGCAGATGAGGGAATGATTTCTGCTGCAGTGGTTTCCCAGGCCATTAATAAATACGAAATTAATGCGGAGAAGGCGAATCCGGTGACCGTGTAGGCGCAATGCTCCCGTCTCTCCCAAAGGAGGAGATAGGCTGGAGAAAAAGAAACCTATAATTTAGATAAACGTCGATTAATATCTGGTTTTTAATCCAACGAAGTCAAAGTAACTGCTAAAAATGCCATTGGCGACAGGGTGAGCGTCCTCTACCCCGACCTTTCTCCCTCCCGTTAACGGGAGCGGGGAAAATAACTATTACTAAAAAATTTATCGACAAACACCCCATTTTTTAAAAGTGTGATCGGATCAGACACAATGACAACAATAGATATCAAAGTTCCCGACATCGGCGACTTTAAAGAAGTAGAAGTGATCGAAGTTATGGTCAAAGCCGGCGACACTATAAAACTAGATCAGTCTTTACTCACCGTTGAATCCGATAAGGCCAGTATGGAGATTCCCTCCAGCCATGCGGGTGTGGTGAAAGAAGTGAAAGCAAAATTGGGCGATAAAATTGCTGAAGGTTCGATAATACTGGTGTTGGAAGTAAGTGATGCCGACAATGCAGTTTCTACACCGACACCCGTGACTACCGAAGAGCAAACATCCTCACCCACCGCAAACGTAAGTTTAGCTAGCGGGTCAGAGGCGCAACACCCTAGTTCGCAGAATACAGACACGGTTCAGCCCAGCACAACTCAACACATTGCCACCCCCTCCTCCAACAATAAAGCACATGCATCGCCTTCAATCCGAAAATTCGCCCGCGAACTAGGCGTGGATTTGAACCGGGTGGCTGGCAGTGGACCAAAAGCACGCATTACCATTTCTGATGTACAAAATTTCGTCAAAGGCGTCATGCAAGCACCGGCGTCACCGAACGCGTCATCGGCGAATGGAACTGGTAACGGGCTAAACGTATTGGCATGGCCGTCTTTAGATTTCAGCAAATTCGGCGCCACTGAAACTGTAGCGTTATCACGCATCAAAAAACTCAGCGGCCCAAATCTGCATCGAAACTGGGTCATGATCCCGCATGTAACACAATTTGATGAATCCGATATTACCGAGCTGGAAGAGTTCCGCAAATCGAGTAATGCGGCATTGGCTAAATCCGGCGTTAAGTTAACAATGTTAGCATTTGTGATTAAAGCCAGCGTGACTGCGCTGAAGAAATTTAACGCTTTTAATTCTTCCCTAGACGCGGCGGGCGAAAATTTAATTATTAAGCAATACTACAACATTGGATTTGCCGCTGATACGCCAAATGGCTTGGTGGTCCCGGTTATTAAACAGGCAGATCAAAAAAGTCTGTCACAAATTGCCAATGAAATGAGTGAGCTATCTGCACAAGCACGGGAAGGAAAATTAAAACCGACCGATATGCAAGGCGCTACGTTTACGATCTCTTCGTTAGGCGGTATTGGGGGTACAGCATTCACTCCCATTATTAATGCACCTGAAGTCGCTATTTTGGGACTGTCTAAATCTTCGATCAAACCCATTTGGGACGGCGCACAATTTGAGCCCCGCTTAATGTTGCCACTTTCATTATCCTACGACCATCGCGTAATCGATGGTGCAATGGCCGCCAGATTTACCGCGTATTTGGCAGAAGTGTTGACCGATTTGCGTAAAACACTGTTGTAATTACGGAGCCACCATGACAACTATCCAAGTAAAAGTTCCCGACATTGGTGACTTCAACGAAGTCGAAGTAATCGAATTGTTAGTAAAAGTAGGTGATGCGGTTAAAGTAGACCAATCGTTGATTACTGTGGAGTCCGACAAAGCGAGTATGGAAATTCCGTCTAGCCATGCCGGAGTAGTGAAATCGTTAAATATTAAGATTGGCGATAAAGTTGCTGAAGGTTCTCCTTTAATGGAATTAGAGGCCGATGTTGCGGATAGCTCAATTAATGTCGCCTCAATTAATGCCGCTGCTCCCGTTTCTCCACCTGTTTCCGACTCTTCTGTTCCCGCCAAAAACGTTGCAATAACGCCCCCCTCCCCGACCATTATCTCTTCCAACTTTACCGGAAAAGTCGACATCGAATGCGACATGATAGTTTTAGGAGCAGGTCCGGGCGGTTATTCAGCCGCATTCCGTTCGGCTGATTTGGGCATGGATACCGTGTTAGTCGAGCGTTATCCGACATTAGGGGGCGTGTGTTTAAACGTGGGTTGTATTCCTTCCAAAGCGTTATTACACATCGCTGCTGTAATTGATGAAACTGCGGCAATGGCAAAGCATGGTGTGACCTTTGGAAAACCAGAAATTAATATTGATCAACTGCGTGCCTATAAAGAAAACGTCATCAATAAAATGACCACGGGTCTAAGTGGCATGGCCAAAGCGCGTAAAGTCAATGTAGTGCAAGGTATTGGGCAATTTGTAAGTCCGCATCATCTTGAAGTGACCGCAGCAGATGGCAGTAAAAAAAACGTACAGTTCAAGCAAGCAATTATTGCGGCCGGTTCGTCGGTAGTTAATTTGCCTTTTATAAAACCAGACCCACGCATTGTTGATTCCACTGGCGCATTAGAACTACGCAATGTACCAAAGCGAATGTTAGTGATTGGTGGCGGTATTATCGGTTTAGAAATGGCGACTGTGTATTCCACCCTAGGTGCACGAATTGATGTAGTAGAAATGCTGGATGGTTTGATGCAAGGCGCAGACCGGGACATGGTCAAAGTCTGGCAAAAGTTTAACGAAAAACGCTTCGACAATATTATGCTCCGGACAAAAACGGTCGCAGTAGAAGCACTTCCAGAAGGAATTAAGGTAAGTTTTGAAGCAGCAGAAGTTGGCGGAAAAGCGCCAGAGCCGCAATTGTACGACATGGTGCTAGTTGCAGTTGGTCGTAGCCCGAATGGTAAAAAAATAGCAGCGGACAAAGCAGGAGTTACCGTAACCGATCGTGGTTTCATCCAGGTAGACAAACAAATGCGCACCAACGTCCCCCACATTTTTGCCATCGGGGATCTAGTGGGACAACCCATGTTAGCGCATAAAGCAGTGCATGAAGCCCATGTTGCTGCAGAAGCTGCAGCGGGAAAAAAATCCTATTTTGATGCTAGAGTAATTCCGTCTGTGGCTTACACCGATCCGGAAGTTGCATGGGTGGGCATTACCGAAGATGAAGCGAAGGCCAGAGGAACGGATTTGGTAACGAAATTGGAAAAAGGCCATTTCCCCTGGGCAGCGTCCGGTCGTGCTGTGGCAAATGGCCGCGAGGAAGGTTTCACCAAATTGTTATTCGATGCAGAAACCCATCGCATTGTCGGTGGCGGTATCGTCGGCACCCATGCGGGCGACATGATAGGTGAAATTGCACTTGCCATTGAAATGGGCGCGGATGCGGTGGATATCGGCAAAACCATTCATCCGCATCCAACGTTAGGCGAATCAATTGGCATGGCGGCGGAAGTGTTTAAGGGGGTTTGTACCGA
>JAJNBE010000041.1 GCA_021155915.1 Solimicrobium sp.
TTAACTCGTCTGGCAAGAAGGGTGAAGGCGATATAGCGAGCTATGGCAACGACGAACGACGAGGTCCAGGTGAATTAAAAGAAGTGCAATTGGCTCCGTACCGTTGCACGCAATTTGCGATCCTATCTGCAGCACAGCTTCTCCTATTCATTAGTCTTGCTACCGAGTTGGAGGGATCTAAGGGAAAATCTAAGTTAAGTGCGATTCAAGCTAGATTCCTCTGTCGACCAGTCGTTAGCTTTGCCCACTTTTGAATAGGTAAAAAAACCGTTACTCTTTTTCCCCACACAATTTAGGGGAGAGCGCTGGTGGTCAATTGTATGCCACTTAATACTCCGTGTTGGGGTCCCTGGCAGTGTTGCGCCGCCTTCACATACAAGATTGCCGCCTCGTTACTGTAACAGCTGTTGAGTAGAGCATTTACTGTGTTGAGACCTCTGCACATCCTACTACGCGAGTCAAATACGGCGTTCAGGGTTGCACACTGGTAATCGCAATCCTCATGTACTTAAGTACCGTCTGGTTACGGCGCTCCGTGCGCCTTGTTTTTGGCTCGCTCGCGCTCGCTAAGTTGTGCACAGGTCTCATCGTTAGTTATTCCAACATTCCATTTTTCATCGCATAATAAGTTATTTCGCTATTTGAATGAAGACCCATTTTTTCCAGGACGCGCGTGCGGTAGGTACTGATGGTTTTTACACTCAAGAAGAGGTTTTCAGCTATTTCTGAAACCAGTTCACCTTTTGCCAAGCGCAAAAATACTTGAAATTCGCGATCGGACAACTCCGTATGGCTGCCTTTAATAGTGTCTTGGCAAAAGCATTTTTTCGCGAGGATGTCGCCTACTATCGGGCTGACATAGCGTCGGCCTTCAGCTACTATGCGTATAGCCTTTGTGATTTCTTCGGTTTCGCAATCTTTGTCGAGATAGCCGTCAGCTCCCATCTTTAAGACATTGACGGCATATTGCTTCGCCGCATAGCCACTTAGCATAAGCACCGGTAGCCTAGGCTGACCTTGTTTAATTGTGCGCAGAGTATCGATCCCATTTTGGTCTGGCATGCTGATATCGAGCAACATAACGTCACATTGATCTTTGCGGGCTATATCTAGTGCCTCCCGGCCGTTTGCTGCTTCTGCTGAAACTTCAATATCCGATTCCTCATTCATGATTTGCCGGAGGCCTCGTCTTACGATCGCATGATCGTCGCAAATTGCTACACGTATCATAGTTATATAGGCGCTCTAAGGTGCCCACCTTTCTCGAAAGTTGTTTGAAATAAGTTTATCAAGCTCGCATTGCTTCGATGTTGATATAACTCAACAGACGTAACTATCAACTTATTTGATAGCTGCTAATCCTTCTGTTGTTATTTACAAAGGTCTAATGAAGCCATAATTGCGCTCCTCGCGTTGCAAAGCAGCGCTTAGGCCCAAACCTTGAGAATAGTTTCTCGTAAGTATATTTTTGATACGGACAACATCCTTATAGGTTAGGTCGCTAATGTCCCTTAGTCAAGGGCTAAAGCTCAGTTTATTCCTACAAGTGCAAACAACCATGTCCTACAGCGAGGGGTTTCAGTCTTGTGGTATTTTGAGTTTGTTCCTTGTTAGGGACTCTATCTTAATCTGATGTTTTCAACGAATCCGATGATTAATTACATATTGATAAAGGAGAAATCGATGAAAAATGCAACTTCCCAAAATGAACATAGGCAAGGAAAAATCCAGGATGGCGAATCGTGGAGGCGAGATTCCCAAGATCACGAAGGTCGCGGCTACCAGCAAGGTCGTGAGAGTAATCAGCGTAATGAACAGTATGGATATAGTGGAAATAGTGAGCGTTTTGGTAGGGGGCAGGGCTATGATGAGCCTTCTGAATATGGTGAGCGTAATAATTCATCTAATAAATATGGCGGGCGCCAAGGCGGTCATGAAGAAGGGTACGGTGAACAGGGACACCAGTCACAATTCGGTTATGGTCGAGGTTATGGAGACTCTGATTTTAATTCGGAATCAGGTTCTCAATTTGGCCAATCGTATGGAGGGTCGAGTTTCGGATCAAGTTCGGGTTATGGTCAGGGTTCCGGTAGGTCGCGTTCTGAATCAAGTTCTGGATATGGTCAGGGTTCTGGAAGGTCGGGTATAGAATCAAATTCCTCAGGGCAACGGCAGTCAAACTCTTATGAACGTAATGAAGAGAATGGTTACTCTGGTCGAAATGAAGCCACTTCAGCTCAATATAACCAGTCCCAGGCTCACGGCAAAAGATTTACAGGTGGCCGCGACTTTAGTGGTCAGGGTGAAAGATATAGTGGGAGTAGTGGAGCTGGCAGTGGTGCCGGGTGGGATCAGGGGTCTTACGGTCAGCAAGCGTCACGTTCCAATCGTTTCGATCCGGACTATCATCAGTGGCGCAATGAGCAAATTCAGAATTTTGATAAGGATTATGAGGATTGGCAACGGGAACGCTATCAAAAATTTTCCACAGAATTCAACGATTGGCGTTCTAAGAGACCGAGCCAAATTGGACGAAGCGAGAGTAGATCTTCTAATTCTTCAGAAGGAAGACAGAGTAATGGCTCTCAGTCGGGCAGCGGTTCTGAATTAGGCGCCTCAGGTTCCAATTCCACGTATGGAACTGATGCCTCAACCTCCGGGTCTCGGTCTGAATCAGGCACCTCTGGAACCGGCTCGGGCGTGGATACTTCTGGAAAAGGAACTGCTGAATCTTCTGGAATCGGCTCAAAATCAGGCTCCTCTGGAACGAGCTCGAAATCAAACACGTCTGCATCTAGCTCCGGATCTGGCACCGGGGGAATGACCTCCAAGTTTGGTACCTCCGGGTCGGGCCACAACTTGGGATCGGGCACTTCCGGATCGAACTCTGGATCCGGTTTCACTGGAACGTCTGGTAGCACTAAGGCAGAGCAACATTAATCGGGAAGTGGTCAGGTATCTAGGTTATCCCTGACCACTTGTTAAACAGCTGAGCGCCGGGCCTCGCAGGAAGCCCGTAGCCTGTTGTAAGGGACCGATTAATAGTTCACCGATCCGGCACTGGATCATCGCTATTTTTAGCACGGCTGTCCGCTTTTGTACCGGAAGCTTTGTGTTCAGATGGTTGTATTATTGCTATTGGGTCGCTGGCAGGGAAAGACATTTCAATTGCTTCGTCAAGTTTTTTCTCGGCGGTTTTTTTTGCCTTAGGCCGGGTAGTAGGGCCCTTGCCTTTAACCTCATTTTGTTCGCCATTTTTGTTCGCTGAAATAGACTGTGGTTTCATTTTTCGTTTTCCTCACAAAATTAGGATGAATTTGTAACGTAATTTGCACCAGCTGATTGGCCCGGAGGTAAAAACAACCCCTTGGCACCTGACACTATAGGCGATATAAAACTAATTTTCTGTAGGAGGGAGGCTTTTTCTTTTTGCACCGCGACTGGGAAATAGTTTTTAGTATTTGCAAAGGAAAATTATCATGAAAAAGCAATACGACGAGGCTGCTAAGAAAAAAATCAAACAGACAATGGACGAATGGAAAGAGGGGAAACTAAAGAGCGGAACCTCGGGTAAAAAGGTAAAAAGCCAGAAACAGGCCGTCGCCATTGGCATTTCCGAGGCCCGACGAGAAGGGGACCAAGTGCCCGATAAGAAAAAATCTTCTGACTAGAGAGATTTATATTCTTAATTGTAATGCCCCCCCTTCATCGTCGTAGTAGATTGCGATTTTCTTCCATAATCGTGCTTCCTCTATTGCGACGGGTTTATGCCTAAAATCCTACAGAAAGAAGCGGCTTTGTCTGATAGAGAAATTTTTTGAAAGCAGCTAAATTATTCTTGTTTGAACCGTAATTAATTCTCACTCATAATTAAACTTACAGGGAGTAACTATGAAACACGAAGAAATCATTGATACCTTAAACAATTTGATCGAGATTAGTAACGACGGAAAGGAAGGCTTCATAGCGTGTGCCGAGAATGCGGATATAGGGTCAACGGAGCTCAAGAATCTGTTAATTGAACGCTCGCGTGGTTGTCAGTCTGCCGCGGAAGAGTTGAGTAAATTCGTACTCGATCTCGCCGGTACCCCTGCTACCGGCACCACTGCCAGCGGAGCTCTACACCGAGGTTGGTTAAACGTTAAGACTGCCATTGCCGGAAAAACCGATCAGGCAGTTCTGGAAGAGTGCGAGCGAGGCGAAGACGTCGCAAAAATGGTTTATCAAAGGGCGTTGGCTAAGGACCTTCCTGAATCTATCCGTACGGTGGTCGAAAAACAGTATCAAGGCCTGCTTAGAAACCATGACATGATAAAAAAACTGCGCGATGAGGCAAGACAGGAGCACACTTAGAGAAGAGCTCTTCCGGACTGAGGTCTGCAACAGCATAACCAGCTAAACCTCGGAAGGTGTTGCGCCATGCGGTGAATATAGCGAGATACTAACTAAGAACCTAGTCAGCCATCGTGGGGCTACTTTCTACCTCGGACTTAACTCAGGTGCAGTGCACCTGAGAAGTCCCTTCCAATTTTCATAGACAACCGCATAAAAATAACAGCCGACCTAACGGACGAGGGAGGAATTCTCAACCAAGAGACCTCTGCATTAGCTACCCGAGCCCAATGCGGCGTTGTGCGGTGTTCGTACTTCTCATGTGCTCAAGTACATTCCGATTGCTGCGCTCCCTGAGCCTATCTTTAGCCAGTTCGCTACTGTTGTGAAGAGGTGTCTCGCCAGTGCTTTACTAGAAAACAGCAATTTAATTGGAGAAACTAATGACAGCTATTGAACCTAACTATCTTCCCCTCACTCGCAATGGAGCAGGGCGAGGCCCGTCCTGGAGTGCTGTTTTTGCGGGAGTATCCATTGCGGCGGCGCTATATTTGTTATTGCTTATTTTTGGCGCTGGACTTGGCTTCGCCGTTCTCTCTCCCTGGGACTTTCAGGATTATCCGCCAGGAACGATAGGCATGGCGACGATGCTATGGTTAATCTTAACCCAAGTTATCTCTTCCGGTGGCGGTGGCTATGTTACTGGTCGCTTGTCTCCTACAGAATGGTCTGCCAATAACCAGGAACTTCAGGGCGCTCAGTTTTAT
Organism: Solimicrobium sp.; assembly: GCA_021155915.1. Lineage (GTDB taxonomy): Bacteria > Pseudomonadota > Gammaproteobacteria > Burkholderiales > Burkholderiaceae_D > Solimicrobium. The sequence goes on from JAJNBE010000041.1 coordinate 5,100, forward strand.
TATATGGCGCACGGTCTTCTGGTTTGGGCTCTCGGATCTATTGCAATCGCATTTCTTTTAGGAACGGCTGCAAATAATATTCTGTCGGGAGGAACGTCTGTGATGGCGTCAGTGGGAAAGGGGGTAGCAACGGGCGTCGGTGCCGGCACAGCTTATTTTGGCAATGGTAATCCTTTGGCAATCCTAGACGCTTCGGAGGACCAAGATCAAAATCAAATATCCAGTTTCGGCAGAAATGGCGGCATGAGCGATTATGTGCTCGATTTTCTATTTCGCCCATCCACTAATGTTAAGTTAAGTGCAGGGGAGGCTAACAGTGCCATTAAGATGCAGAGGCAAGAAATTGCCCGTATTTTTGCTAATGCGCTTTGGAACAAAAAAATGTCTGAGGCCGATAAGCATTATGTCGCAAGAGTAATTGCTGAGCGAGCTGGTATATCGCAAAGCGAAGCGCTCAAAAGGGTTTCGGAAACGCTGGACCAAATAAATAGCGCTCGCGGCAATGCAGAGGCCCAAGCAAAAGAAGCGCTCACGAGTGCAAGCCAGGCCGCTGCCATGGCGTCTCTCTGGACGTTCGCCGCATTATTTAGCGGCGCACTGGTCGCGGGTGCCACAGCTTGCTACGGTGGTAGTTGGTCTCGGCGCCTTATACGCTCTCGAAAAAAAGCCGAGTAGTAATAGGGGCAAGCTGAGACGGAAAACGGGGTTTTTAGAGTGTTGGTTAAGAAGTAGATAGCATTATTAGATGAGTAATGAACACTGATACAAAGTAATAGGCGCAGTAAAAACTAAACTAGAAACAATAGATGTCGGGAAGCCGCATGGCCCAACAGTAAATAGCAGTAAATAGAGTAGCAGCTTTGGTGGGACTATTCGACGGCAGGTACTGTCGACTGGTTATCGTCCTGATCGCAAAGATTATGCTATCCCTACCTCTCAATGTGAAGCTGGTAGAAAATGGAGACAGAGCAATCACAAAGCCCGGGGTTTATTACAACGACGGCAGGTAAGTTGGTCGATTGGGTTCATAGCGGATCAATTTGGCCGATGAGTTTCGGACTGGCTTGCTGTGCTGTGGAGATGATGCACGCGGCTTCCTCGCGCTACGACATGGATCGTTTTGGCATTGTATTTAGAGCAAGCCCAAGACAGTCCGATTTAATGATCGTATCAGGTACATTGTGTAACAAGATGGCACCTGCTCTGCGGAAGGTATATGATCAAATGGCAGCTCCGCGTTGGGCAATTTCAATGGGAAGTTGCGCAAACGGGGGCGGCCCTTACCATTATTCTTATTCGGTGGTGCGGGGATGCGATCGAATTATTCCTATTGACATCTATGTGCCGGGTTGTCCACCAACCGCTGAAGCTTTGATTTATGGCATTATTCAGCTTCAAAGAAAAATTAAGCGAGGCTCCGATACCAACGTGATCGCGCGTTAACTGTTTCCTCTAAAAAAAACGCTCTAATTGAGAAAACCGCTGTTGCGGTTTTCTTTCGATCATTGTCTTATTCTAGCGGTGTGCTTTACAAGACGGGTGAGGCGGGCGGAGGAGGCATTTTTTGGGGATCGGTAGGCGGGACTTCAGGTGGCGACGCAGGCGGGGGCACTTCAGTCGGCACCTCCCCATTGTCTGGATGGGCTGGCGGCTCTTTGATTGGTGCATGAGCAGGAGTATCCGGTTGGGTGGGAGTGTTCTGCTGCGCAGTTATCTCGTTCAAGAATACATCCCTATGTAACTGTGATGTCTTCGCCTGGAAGAACTGATAAATCTCCTCCGAAAAAGGTGACATAGAATTAATGATGTCTTCATAACCGGCCCCGCACATTTGACGTCTCTCGTTCATATTTTTTATACCTCTCGTCCAGGATTATATTAACCATATCCCCTTCCATCCCATTTTTCAATGGGTGCGACGGAGGGGAGTAATGGATTATATAGTGCTTAAATGGATTTCTCCGAATTCCTTTGCTATACGCGTATTGGTTTAAACAATTCTGCAAAATGTTTAAGATTGCTAACTAAGATATACCTGTTTAAGCGAAAATGCTAGGAGTCGAATCATGCACGTCAGCACAACTAACGTCCTATATGATTGTTGCGCAGTTGCCTAAGGAAATCCGGTTAGAGCGGTGGTCATGAGCGATACGTTTTTTTTTCTCAAACATCGGCATTCAGTAAGGAGACCTTTGCGTCTAACATCCCCGCCTTCCTAGCTCTTAGAGCTGCTACCAGTCTTACTCGTCCCCTTGTGGCTTTGTTGCCCCGCCTTAACGTGTTGTTCATGAGTGCCACCTTGGGTTCCTCCCTGCTTACTTTTTTGGGACGCCACCTTTTGGCCGGTGGAGCCAGCACTACTCGAAGTGGATTTGGTACTCATAATGATGCTCCTATGTTTGCACCGCTGCATGTCGCGGTAAGAATGATAATGTCTGGAATCTTCGCTTGCATCGATTTACTAGAGACTGGAATAACTGAATATACGAATTAATAAAGTTTGGCTTATGTCCAAGATACCCGGTTGCAACACCTTAGTGTGCGACGGCGCACCCAACAATAAGCTCGTAGTAAGAATCATAGTAAGAAAGAATTCGATAAGCGCAGGTAATGCGTAACGTTGGGTAGTGCGTAAATTAGCTTCCTCAGTAAGTGCTAAAAAAACGCCCGTTCTTCGAATCCCCATCCACAAGTGTGTTGGAATGATTTAAGGATGTCCCGGAAGGGGAAATTAGTCAATCAGGAAAAATTCCGCCCCCAAACGGTGGAAACCTAACTAATTAACTCAGTAATTAACTGTTAGTTATGTCAATTAGTCCTTTTCTATTTCTTCGGAATCGAAAAAAGTCTCCCTTCAGTCTCGCCCCCGCACCGTAGCAAACCCCTACCGATTTCCGCTACTGCCCCCAGATCCTGATGAGCTACCTGAGGATGAGCTCTTGGTCGAGCCTTTTGAACTCGACCCAGGATCGTTGTCATGGCTATGACGCCCGCCCTCTCTAGCGATTTCACGCTGTTTCTCTGGATCCATAGAGGCAAATCCTTGCTTACCACTTCCAGTCCCCCCGCCACCGCTACTTGTGGATGATTGGCTAGTATTTTGGGAGGCGGAGGTGTTCTTGTGACTTTGCTGACCTGCCTTCGCATGTTGCTCTGAGCTGCCACCCTGTGTACCTTTACCGGACGAATCACTTTGGCCCGCACTGCCCCCGGAACTAGATTTCGTAGTCATAATATTGCTCCTGTTTCACTCGCCGCTGGTCGCCGCGGCCACGTACCTGAATATCCCAAGATCGACATCTATAGGAAGATAGTAGGGCGGCGGGAAGCGCCTGTGAATGGGACTACAGCCTTGCATTGAGTAGGAAAAGTCTGATGTTACCCTTAAAAAACTCGGTAATCAGAAGCCGTAGTGCCGGATTAATTTCGATAAACCGATGGCTTTTTCTTGGGGATTTTCCCAGTTGGACGGGTCGTTAAACCCATTACCAAATTATTTTCTGAAATCTCTGGTGGACGATAGCGGTAAGTAAGTGAAAATGCAGTGAAGTTAGCATTAAATAAATAGGATTAGACGGGAAGAACGGCTTCAAATAGCTCAGTTTCGCTAAAGTTATCCCGTGATTAATACACTATGAAGAGATAGAGCCTGTATTAGGTACGTCTTTTAATGAAAAGGATGGAGAATGATCGGCATAGCAACAGATCTTTTTCTAGAAATAATCTAAGTATCGTAAAGGCAGTTTGCTGACATATTAGCGCAGGCTATCCATCGAATATGCGATGGATAGCAGGTATGCACGAAAAACTATTTATGAATAAAATTTCTGTCCACTTTAGGCAGCCCCGGCTATAAGTTTTTACGCCACCAATAGCTGGCGCAGTACAAACGGTAGAATGCCACCATGTTTGTAGTAATCCACCTCAATAGGTGTATCAATACGAAGCAATAAAGTAACGGTGTGCGAAGATCCATCTTCACGATGTATTACCAATGTCGCTTTCTGTTGAGGTTTAATGTCCCCTTCAAGGCCCAATAAGTCATAGGTTTCCCTACCCGTAATTCTTAAAGTATCAACACTGTCATCGCCCATAAATTGTAATGGCAAAACCCCCATTCCTACTAAGTTAGAACGGTGAATGCGTTCAAAGGAACGCACGATAACGGCTTTAACACCTAACAACTGTGTACCTTTGGCAGCCCAGTCACGAGACGATCCTGTCCCATATTCTTCACCACCAAAAATCATTGTAGGTACGCCATCCGCCACATACTTCATTGCAGCATCGTAAATGGCCATTTGCTGACCAGTAGGTTGGTGAATGGTTAGTCCCCCTTCCACTTGTCCACCATCCGCTTTTAAAGGAATCATGCGATTTTTGATACGCACATTCGCAAATGTGCCACGCATCATGATTTCATGATTACCGCGACGAGACCCATAAGAATTGAAATCAGCTTTTAGTACTTTATTAGCTAATAACCATTTCCCAGCCGGACTGGTTTCTGTGATAGAACCGGCGGGTGAAATATGGTCAGTAGTAATTGAATCGCCGAATACGCCTAAGGCACGTGCACCCATAATTTTTGTGGCAACTGCTGTGGGACTCATGGTAAATTCACTGAAGAAGGGCGGTTCAGCAATATATGTCGATTTTGGCCAGTGATATACGTTGCCTTCTTTCTCTCCCTGAATGTTTTCCCATAATTTGCCCGGTGCACCTTTCACGTCAGCATAATTTTCTTTGAAAGTCTGCGCATTCATTGCATACTTCATTAGCTTGTTGATCTCTGCGCTGCTGGGCCAGATGTCGCCCAGATAAACATCTTTACCTTTTGCCCGACCGACCGGTTCTGTCATTAAATCACGCGTGACGGTGCCTGCAATAGCGTAAGCCACGACTAATGGCGGAGAGGCCAGAAAATTAGAGCGAATATTTCCATGAATACGCGCTTCAAAATTGCGATTTCCTGACAATACCGCTGAAGCAACAATATCATTTTTTACAATTGCCTCGTTCATTGCTGGTGTTAAGTCACCTGCATTGCCTATGCAGGTTGTACATCCATAAGCCGCAACGCCAAAGCCGAGTTTTTCCAAATAAGGCAGTAGCCCGGCCGCTTCTAAATACTTAGTAACCACGCGAGAGCCCGGCGCTAACGAAGTTTTAATATGTGGCGACACGGTTAAGCCGGCTTCCACTGCTTTTTTAGCCAGTAATCCGGCTGCCAACAGAACACTTGGATTCGATGTATTAGTGCATGAGGTAATGGCGGCAATTAATACATCGCCGTTTTTTATTTGGACGCCATCGGATGTTTGGTAAACAGCATCAAAGTCCTCTGCTAATTTATTAAAACCGTTCTCTGAAACTGGTTTTGAAAATAAATCGCGGAAGTTTGATTGTACGTTGCCAATTTCGATACGGTCTTGCGGACGTTTTGGGCCGGCTAAGGATGGGGTAACAGTAGTAAGATCGAGTGACACTTCTTTTGTGTAATCGATATCGCCCTGTTTGGGAATACCAAACAAATTTTGTGCTTTGAAATAAGTTTCAAACGCATTAATTTCGTTTTTAGTACGCCCCGTCCCTTTGAAGTATTCTATAGTAGCTTCATCTACCGGGAAAAAGCCCATTGTCGCACCATATTCTGGTGCCATATTAGCTATGGTCGCTCGGTCAGTAGTGGTTAGTGACGCTGTGCCTGTGCCGAAAAACTCAACAAATTTTCCGACAACTTTTTCTTTACGCAATAATTCAGTTATAGTCAGCACTAAATCGGTGGCGGTCACGCCTTCTCGCAATTGGCCGGTCAGGTTAACGCCAACCACGTCAGGGGTTAATAAATAAACAGGCTGACCAAGCATGCCAGCTTCTGCTTCAATACCACCAACGCCCCAACCAACTACTCCGATACCATTGATCATAGTGGTATGCGAGTCTGTGCCAACTAACGTATCCGGATAATAGATATCTTTTTTTCCGGTTTTATGTACTCCGCGTGCTAAGTATTCCAAGTTGACTTGATGCACAATGCCAAACCCCGGAGGAACAACGCCAAAAGTATCAAAGGCTTGCATACCCCATTTCATGAATTGATAGCGTTCATTATTTCGCGAAAATTCCAACTTCATATTCAAATCAAGTGCTTTTTTATCGCGATAGTGATCAATTTGAACGGAGTGATCAACCACTAAATCCACGGGTACGAGCGGCTCAATATTTTTAGCTTTGAAGCCCATCTTATCGGCTACATTTCTCATGGCAGCTAAGTCAGCTAATAATGGGACGCCGGTAAAATCTTGCAAAACGATACGAGAAACGACAAAAGGAATTTCGTCATTACGTTCCGCATTAGCTTTCCAATTCGCTAGCTGTTTCACGTGCTCTTCCGTTACTTTTTTTCCATCGCAATTGCGCAACACCGATTCCAAAACGATTCGAATTGAAACGGGTAGACGTGAAATTTTTACGCCCAATTTTTTCTCTAAGACTGGCAGAGAATAAAATTTCCCTGTTTTGTTTTCGGAAATTTTAAATCCTTTTAGCGTTTTAAAAGCATCTTGACTCATGACTTTTCCTTAAATTAACTTATCTATAACTTACTAACTCGTCGTCTTGCATTCATTAGTTAATTGTTGCCCGTGAATTGAATCTAACAACATTCCTTTGCTTGGAATGCGTATCCAAACCATGCCTGACTTTTTATTCTCAAATCGATTTGCGCCTGTCGTTGTTTCCACACGCTTCAAACCGTATAGTTTATTGTGCCAACGTAAGGCGACGCGATTATTGTCAACCTTATGGCTATAAATAGTGAGCGAATCGTTTAGCTCACATTTGTATAACTGTGTGGTGCTTTCTTTTAAATCAAGAACGGCGTTATCATCATCCGCTGCAGCGAGCGTAAGTGGTAGTTCGCGGGTTTTTGACCTTCCTTTTTTCGTTTGTGCATTTACGGCTTTAGTAATCGACGAAGCAGGGGTCGATTTTCTAGCGGGCGTTTTGCCGGACACGATAGCTGAGCGTGCAACTGTGGTTTGTGCAACAGCAAAATTGCCGGTCGTTAGAATCGCAATTGAAAGACCCATAGAAAGACCGAGACAAGCGGTAATGGAAGTTGCGAAAGCTTTCACAGATTTCTCCTTTTTATATAAAAAATTAACCGACAAGATGCTTAACGCCTTCGCGTTCTTCAGTTAATTCTTTAAGCGTGAGGTCGATACGTTCTTGAGAGAAAGCATCGATCGCTAAATTTTGCACAATTTGGTATTCGCCGTTAGCCGTAGTTACAGGGAAACCAAATATCGTTCCGGCTGGAATTCCATAGGAGCCATCGGAAACAACTCCCATCGTGGTCCATTTGCCGTTAGTGCCTATGACCCAGTCGTGCACATGATCAATGGCGGCGTTCGCGGCGGAGGCAGCTGACGATAATCCACGTGCTTCAATAATCGCAGCACCACGTTTGCCAACGGTGGGTAAAAACACATCTTTATTCCATGCGTCATCGGTAATCATATCTTTGACCGCCTCGCCATCAGCTGTGGCAAAACGATAGTCAGCGTACATGGATGGCGAATGGTTACCCCAGACGCATATTTTTTCGATTGAGGTAACCGGTTTGCCGATTTTTGTTGCTATTTGCGACAACGCTCGATTGTGATCTAAGCGCATCATACTGGTAAAGTTTTTTGCTGGCAGGTTAGGCGCAGATTTCATCGCAATATATGCATTAGTATTTGCTGGATTTCCGACAACTAAAACTTTTACCGTCCGCTTAGCAACAGCGTCCAATGCTTTACCCTGGACAGTAAAAATTTGGGCATTAGCCTCCAGTAAATCTTTACGTTCCATGCCAGGGCCGCGCGGACGTGCACCAACCAGTAATGCAACGTCGATATCTTTAAATGCGCTCATTGGGTCGCTATGTGCGCTCATTCCAGCCAGTAAGGGAAATGCACAATCGTCGATTTCCATCATGACGCCTTTTAGTGCTCTTTGCGCTTTTTCGTCTGCAATTTCCAATAATTGCAATATCACCGGTTGGTCTTTACCTAACATATCGCCGTTAGCGATGCGGAATAATAAGGCATAACCGATTTGTCCGGCAGCGCCGCTAACTGCAACGCGCATAGGTGCTTTTGTCATTTTGAATCTCCAAATGGGTAAAAAATTTCTACAGTATTAGAAAAGGCTCGTTATTATACTTGCGCTTATCTAACATGTCGTTCATTTGCTTATTTAATCGAGGGCAATCGCGCTTAAGCAATTTATCAATGTCTCGTTGTACTCTAAACCAAACACAAGCCGCCGATAAGTCCTTCGAGAGCGTTTTTTTCTGGAATCCGGTAGTGTAACTTTTGTGGCGTTAGCCATCACTTCAATAATGATCGCTATCGCCACAAAAGTTACGCTACTGGATGCCCGCCGGATCCTCTCCTCGAGTGCCTTAGTCGGAGTGATAATACGTATCGGCGCTTTGTGAACAGGAGAGAATAATAACAAATTATCTAAGCACGATTTCCCTGTTATTTACCCCAGAATTTCCATTAGCACGGAGCCAAGTGTGCTTCTTTTAAGCCGTTCCGCCGGGAGGGGCGACATAGCCAGCTATATCAATAACGAGTGACGCAGTCCAGGCGGACCAGGATAAACATTCTGGAGTGCAATTGGCGATAGTATTTATAGTCGGATAATTAATGTTCATTAGCGTGACTATAAAGTTGTAGCAGTCTACTGGAAAATCTTGGTTTAATCATAGGCCGTGTTCCTGGTCAGCTGAGTTGCCCCAATGAAGACTTATCAAGAAAGAAAACAAAGTTTTACTCGAGCTATAATTATTTAAATATTAAGTTAAATATTTATAAAACTTAAACTTTATGTTATATTTATTACAATTTATTGGGTAAGTATTGCTGGGGTGAGCCCCCGGAGAGGGTGCGAGAATTGCAGGGATTTCTTTGGGAATTGTATGAGCAGACATGATAAGACCGCAACGTTAGATAAACATAAAAATGGCATATTCATCAATTTTGCACAAGTATTAACGTTAATTTTAGCCCTAAGTGCGGGCGCTTCTGTTTTGGCATCGGAGCCCGTTTTTATTGCCTTTGACCCGCCCCAAAGCGTTCAGACCACTCCCGTCGCCATCAATCGTGCGGGTTTTATTGCTGGAAACTATGTAGATGCGAATAATATTGGACATGGTTTTATGCGTGAGCCGGATGGCAATATTATTCCGTTTGATGTTCCAGGAAGCACTTATACAGTAGTTAGCAGTATTAACGAGGAGGGCGTTGCAACGGGATACTGCCTGGATGAATTTTCCTATCTAAGTAGTTTTATTAGGAAGGCGAATGGTGACATTACTCCATTTAATATTATTGGAAGTATTAGTGTTACGCCTGTGAGCATTAACGTATGGGGTGTTATCGCAGGATATTATGTTGACGCTAATCAGAACGGACATGGTTTTGTGCGCGACCCTAACGGAGTTGTCACTTCGTTCGATCTTCAAAATAACACTTTCCCCTATGTTGCTGGCATTAATGACCAAGGTGTTATTGCAGGAAGCTATTTTGATGAACGTTCTGGTTCATTACATGGTTTTGTGCGCGATGCGGTTGGCATTTTTACTTTGTTCGATCCACCAGGAAGTATTAGCACCGACGTCAAGAGCGTCAATATGGCGGGCACCGTTACCGGTTATTATCATGATGCCAAACTTGTTTCGCATGGTTTTGTTCGCAATCATCATGGTGTTATCGCTTCCTTTGATCCCGTGGCAAGCGAACACACAGAAGCTTTCATTATTAACCGCTCCGGAGCTATTGCCGGAATATATTCCGACATACAGGGACAGCATCACGCATTTTTGCGTAACTATGTTGATGGCGTCATCACTTTGCTTGAACCGTTAGGAGGCCTCCAAATACACCCTATGGCCCTCAATGACGTGGGTATTACCTCGGGAAGTTACCGCGGTGCAGATCATCAGATGCATGGTTTCCTTCTTAATAATGGAAGAAAGGACTAACTATTGAAAAATTCAAAAATAATTGGTCTTTTTAATCTGAATAAGCTGGCAATATTTCAAAAGTGAGACTGTCGTATAACCATTGTTTTAGTGGCGGATACTGGCTTAGTTGAATCTTCCTATTCTGGTGAAGAGGATTTAGCGTGTTACTTAGAAAACTCTCTACGTTACCCCGAGGCTTATGTGATACGTACACGTGACTTCAACAATCTGGACCGTTAGAGCCATCAAACATATCAAACGTTCCAACTTAGACGTGATATTAATCTTTACGCCTATTATCGTGTTGTCAATGCTAAGTTCAAATGTACTCTCATCAGAAAGCGCTCGCCCATTTTTTAAGCATGGTTAAGCGTACCTTGGAAACATAGGGTGTCTGAATTAGCTTGAATTAGATTCAGCTCTTAACCTTAAAATATATTCCCTCTTGCACAAGAAGGTTTTTGGCTTCTTTTACGTAATCATAAGATCATGTTTACTAGCTAGAGTTGAATCACTACCGACCAATAGCTGGTGTGCTGTGCAAAGATTAGTAAGTGCCTGCACCCAGCATTCGTCCTTGTTATTTACTTGATTTGCAAGACGAACAATTACACCGTGCCATAGGGAGGGAAACACGCCAGTATTGAAGTGGTTAGTCAGAAGAGAATTTACTGTTCGTGGGCCTTCATCGATGGCATTCATTAAAGCATTGAGTAGTTTTGTAGATTTGAAAGGAATTTCTGCGCACATTGCATCAAGTGCTTCACTCGCTCGTATATCGCCCATTTCTGCGCGCCATAAAAGTGATGAGTTGATGACCCCATCGTATTTACCATCTTTGATAAGCGCTTTGCAGGTTTTGACTGCCAACATTGAATCTATCTGTCCCATATAGCCATGAGCTTTCTCATGATCTAGCTTAATCAAATACTCAAACTTGCCGCTCGAATACAGATCCATAAGCATGCCCAATGCTATTAGATATCCGGGATTATCCGCATCATTGCCAGCATTTTCCAAAGCCTCAATCAGACAAGAGTCACGGCCGTTTGAGTGGCATAGACTGTTCAGGCGCATAAATGCGGGGCCGGAATAATGGTTTGCGCTCCGCTCATTCAGTATTTCGGGTAAAAGTAGATTTAATGCGGCAAAGTAATCGCAGCGCGCTATGGTGTTCTCTAGTTCTTCATGTCGAATATTGCTTTTGGATTGCGATAATGGATGACTTAAAAATTGCGCGCCGTTTATCGAAAGCATTTTTATCCCATTTCGTAGATAGTTAAAAAACTGCATTATAAGCATAGATTGCTGGACTGCCATTGGGATAAGCCCTTATTCAATTCAGATCAACGGCAACGAAGGGAAAGAGTAAACGTTCAATGAAAATCGGATAATTTTTTCCGTTGTAGTAAATGTAATAGCTGAAGTTGCACTTGCTATGGTAACCATTCCCCATCCCTCCTTTAATAACTTATTTTGCGTGTTTGTTGAATAATTCTTGGTGCGCCGCACAAAATAGGGGAAAATTACGCCCTTGTGTTTAATTAAAAGGAGAAGTTGTTATGCCTGAAGCATCAAAGCCTCGGCCGCAGTTTCGTAACATACATGTTACCCAGATAGTAAAATATCGCTTACCCCTCGGTGGACTTTTATCTATATTGCACCGTATCAGCGGCTTGCTAATGTTCCTTTTTCTGCCCTTCGTTCTCTATCTGCTGGATAACAGCCTTACTTCGAATTATGCGTTTGAACACCTAAAAGAATTTGTTCAGCCGGTTTTAGTGAAACTCATCATTGTGATGTTGGCCTGGGCCTACCTACATCATTTTTTTGCGGGTATTCGTCATTTGACGATGGATGTTCATATCGGCGTTGACATAAATTCGTCCTGTAAATCGGCTGTTGGCGTTTTTTTAATCAGTATTCCCGTTGCGGCTTTAGTTGGCTTGAAATTATTCGGAGTATTTTAAATGGCAGACAATAGTGGTTCAAAGCGCGTGGTTGTTGGAGCGCATTATGGGATAAAAGATTGGCTCGCACAGCGTGTCACCGCCGTTGTCATGGCGGTCTATACCGTGATTTTATTAGTGAAATTTTTCATGGCGTCTGAGTTTAGCTATGAAACTTGGTCACAGCTGTTTGCTGAACAATGGTTCAAACTATTTACGTTCGTCGTGTTGCTGGCTATGCTTTACCACACTTGGGTGGGCGTACGCAATATCTGGATGGATTACATTAAGCCAGTTTCTGTACGTTTATTCTTGCAAGTCGCCTCACTGTTGTGGTTAATTGGCTGTGCCGGGTGGGCAGTGCAAATTTTGTGGAGAGTTTAACTGTGTCTGATGCTAAATCTACCTTGAAATCAACCATTCCCAGTCGACGTTTTGATGCAGTTATCGTCGGTGCCGGGGGTTCCGGCATGCGTGCATCGCTACAATTGGCCGAGGCGGGATTAAATGTCGCTGTGTTATCAAAAGTTTTTCCTACTCGTTCGCATACGGTCGCTGCACAGGGAGGTATTGGGGCATCCCTGGGAAATATGTCGGAAGATAATTGGTACTGGCACATGTTTGATACCGTCAAAGGATCGGATTATTTAGGTGACCAGGACGCCATTGAGTTCATGTGCCGTGAAGCACCTAAAGTGGTGTATGAGCTAGAACATTTTGGCATGCCTTTTGATCGTAATTCGGATGGCACCATTTACCAACGTCCGTTTGGCGGACACACCGCAAACTTCGGAGAAAAGCCGGTTCAGCGCGCTTGTGCTGCGGCCGACCGGACTGGTCACGCGTTATTGCACACTCTGTATCAACGTAATGTCAGCGCGCGCACCCAGTTTTTTGTCGAATGGATGGCCTTAGACATTATTCGCAATGAGGAAGGAGATGTTTTGGGTGTGATCGCACTCGAAATGGAAACCGGCGAGTTAATGATCTTGGAAGGCAAAACAACCATTTTTGCAACTGGGGGAGCAGGCCGTATTTTTGCAGCATCCACTAACGCCTTTATTAATACCGGTGATGGTTTAGGAATGGCAGCGAGAGCTGGTTTGCCGTTGGAAGACATGGAATTTTGGCAGTTTCACCCCACGGGCGTGGCAGGAGCGGGTGTGCTAATTACCGAAGGCGTACGTGGTGAAGGGGGAATTTTGGTCAACTCGGAAGGTGAGCGCTTCATGGAGCGTTACGCGCCGACATTAAAAGACCTAGCACCTCGCGACTTTGTCTCGCGCTCAATGGATCAGGAAATTAAAGAGGGCCGCGGTTGTGGTCCTAATAAAGACCATGTAATGCTGGACTTACGTCACATTGGTGCGGAAACTATCGAAAAGCGCTTGCCTTCCATTTTGGAAATTTCCCACAAATTTGCTAATGTTGATGCGACCAAAGAGCCGATCCCCGTTGTGCCAACCATTCATTACCAAATGGGTGGAATTCCTACCAACATTCACGGACAAGTCGTCGTGCCGAAAAATGGCAAACCCAATGAAATAGTGCACGGCATGTATGCAATTGGCGAGTGCGCGTGCGTTTCTGTACATGGCGCTAATCGTTTAGGCACCAATTCATTACTGGATCTGCTGGTGTTTGGTCGTGCTGCGGGTAATCACATCATTGCGGCTGGGTTAAAAGCGCAGGAACACAAACCTTTGCCGGCCGGTGCTGCAGATAAAGCATTAGCGCGGTTAAATGCATTAGAAAATAGTACCGGCACCGAAAAAGTGCAAGACGTAGCTAATGCGATTCGTAATACGATGCAACGTTATTGCGGCGTTTTCAGGACTGAAGAGTTGCTGCAACAAGGTTACAAAGAAATTATGGCAATTGCGGAGCGGTGCAAGCATGTTTCTTTTAAAGATAAATCTAAGGTATTCAATACGGCTCGTGTTGAAGCATTGGAATTGGATAATCTCATTGAAACAGCAAAAGCAACCATTACCTCAGCTGCTGCACGCAAAGAATCACGCGGGGCGCACGCTCACCGCGATTATTCAGCGCGTGACGACGAAAACTGGATGAAACATACGCTGTGGTATTCAGAGGGAAATCGACTGGATTACAAACCCGTTCAGACCACTCCGTTAACGGTTGAAACATTTAAACCAAAAGCACGAACATTTTAAGGAGGGATCGTTATGGCACGCACGTTAGCATTTCAAATTTACCGCTACGATCCAGACAAGGACGTAAAGCCGTACATGCAAGATTTAACCGTAGAGCTTCTAGACTCAGACAAAATGCTGCTCGATGCACTCCAGCGCATTAAGGCTGATGTGGATGATTCCCTCTCTGTACGCCGTTCCTGTCGCGAAGGCGTGTGCGGTTCTGATGCCATGAATATCAACGGGAAAAATGGGTTGGCATGCACAACGAATTTAAAAGAACTTACTCAACCAATCAGATTGCGCCCTTTACCGGGGTTGCCAGTCATTCGCGACTTAATCGTGGACATGACGCAATTTTTTAAGCAATACCATTCTGTGAAGCCTTTCTTGATTAATAATTCCATTCCTCCGGAAAAAGAGCGTTTGCAGACGCCTACTGAGCGCGACGAGCTGAATGGTTTGTATGAGTGCATTTTATGTGCTTGTTGTTCAACCGCATGTCCCTCTTTCTGGTGGAATCCGGATAAATTTGTCGGGCCGGCAGGTTTGCTGCAAGCCTATCGATTTATCGCTGACTCGCGTGATGAAGCGACTGGGGAGCGTTTAGATAACCTGGAAGATCCCTATCGTTTATTCCGCTGTCACACGATTATGAACTGTGTGGATGTTTGTCCAAAAGGACTTAACCCGACCAAAGCTATCGGAAAAATTAAAGATCTACTGGTGCGCCGCGCTGTATAAGCGTTACGTCTCCTCACGAATGAAACCTCTGCACAACCGTAGCGCGCGAGCCAAAGACAAGGCGCACGGAGCGCAGCAGCCAGAACGTACTTGAGTACATGAGGATTGCGAGCACCGTGCTACGCCGTATTAAGCTCGGGTAGCCGGTTGTAAAGAGGTCTCCGAATTGGGGAGAGCGGGGCAATGAAAATGGTGGTGAAAGCGGAACGAATTTTTATTAGGTGTTGAGTGATTTTAGAAAGATCATTTTTATGAATAATATTTGAAAATTTTGTTCTTTCCTTTCACGTAAGTGCTTCACGTAAGTGCTTCACGTAAGTGCTTCACATAAGTGCTTCACATAAGTGCTTCATGTAGTTGGCATAGGCCAAAAGTCAGTTGAACTAACCTGCATTGCATCATACTTGTTTTGTAAGAGCACCGATAAGAATAGATATGTCTACTGTTACTCATCAAGCTGACCCGGTTAAACGCGCTCGATTACGCTGGCGAGCTCGGCGTGGCTTATTGGAAAATGATTTGATGTTGACTCGGTTTCTTGACCAACATGAGGCAACTTTAACGGATGATGAGGTTGACGCCTTTTCCAGACTGATGGAGCTCTCGGACAATGATTTAATGAATTTGCTATTAAAGAGTGCCGAACCAACCGGCGAATTAAATTTACCGTCCGTAATCGCACTCATTAGTCGGTTACAATCCGCATAAATTTTTTAAACTTTCAATTAATGTTTTGTCCCCCAAGCAGGAATAATTATGGCTAACTCTGAAAATAAAATCGACAATAAGTTCGGAATAAATCCGGCATCTAAATCTGAAACTAAGGCAACACTTTCTTTTTCGGATGGATCTGCATCATTGGAAATGCCCGTTTATAAAGGAACAGTTGGTCCCAATGTGATAGACATTCGAAAACTCTATGCTACGACAGGCATGTTTACTTATGATCCCGGTTTTATGTCTACCGCCTCTTGTAATTCATCGATTACCTACATTGATGGAGATAAAGGCGAGCTGTTATATCGTGGTTATCCGATTGAACAATTGGCGGCTCAAGGCGACTTTCTAGATAGCTGCTATTTATTATTGAACGGTGAATTGCCTGATCTCGCTCAACAAAAAGCATTCGCTTACCTGGTCACGCGCCACACTATGGTGCATGAGCAAATGCAATCCTTTTTCGGTGGTTTCCGCCGGGATGCGCATCCTATGTCCGTTTTAGTAGGTACCGTCGGCGCGTTGGCGTCTTTTTATCATGACTCTCTAGATATTAATGATCCCCATCATCGCGAAGTATCTGCAATCCGGTTAATTGCAAAGATGCCGACCTTGGTCGCAATGGTTTATAAATACTCGATTGGTCAGCCATTTGTCTATCCAAAAAACGAATTGTCATTTAGTGCCAATTTTATGCACATGATGTTTTCTACTCCTTGTGAAGAATATCCGATTAATGATGTGTTAGTACGTGCATTAGATCGCATTTTGATATTACATGCCGATCACGAACAAAACGCGTCCACATCGACGGTCCGTTTGGCCGGTTCCTCGGGCGCTAATCCATTTGCGTGTATTGCCGCAGGAATCGCTTGCTTATGGGGACCTGCGCACGGAGGCGCCAATGAAGCGGCGTTGGCAATGTTGGAGAGAATTGGCAGTGTCGACAATATTCCTGAATTTATTCGTCAGGTTAAAGACAAGAATTCGAATGTTAAATTGATGGGTTTTGGGCATCGTGTTTACAAAAACTATGATCCACGCGCTACATTAATGCGTGAAACTTGTCATGAAGTGTTGAATGAACTCGGATTAGGAAATGATCCTTTATTCAAATTGGCGATGGCATTAGAAAAAATTGCGTTAGAAGATGAGTATTTTGTTTCTCGTAAGCTCTATCCAAACGTTGATTTTTATTCCGGAATCGTTCAACGCGCACTCGGGATTCCCACATCACTGTTCACCGGTATTTTTGCCATGGCCAGAACGGTTGGCTGGGTCGCTCAGTGGAAAGAAATGATCTCCGATCCCGAGCAAAAAATCGGCCGTCCACGCCAGTTGTATGTAGGAAAAAAAGCCCGGGACGTAAAGCCAATTGCAGAGCGTTAAATTCGATTTTCTGGGTCTATAGAGTTGGGGTGGGAGTATTCCTGATGGTAGACTCCCCATTTAGCGCGGTCCCATCAAATACCAGAGACCTCTTCATACGTAGCGAGCGAGCTATAGATAAGGCACGATGCGGAGCAGCCAGAATGTTCTTGAGAAGATGGAGAGATTGCGAGCACCGCGTAACGCCGTATTTGGCCCGCGCGGTAGGTTGGGCAGAGGTCTCGGCCAAGCGCTAACCGATGCACGCTGTAGCCTATTCTCGAGTGCTTTCGCCAGAGTAAACTCTGCTACTCTTTAGGTTTAAAATTTTTTTCTAATCAATGATCCCCTGGCTCGAGGTTAATACTCCTTTCCCTTCAGTACATTCCGCATTAACCAAGGAGCAGGGAGCAGCGGGATTACTCGCTGCGGGTGCTGATTTGTCGGCAGAGCGACTTTTGGATGCTTATCGACACGGAATTTTCCCCTGGTTTTCGGAAGAACAACCTATTTTATGGTGGTCGACGGATCCACGCATGGTGTTGTATACCCACCAATTCAAACTATCAAAAAGTCTGAAAAAAACACTAAATAAATTTAAAGGCAATCCAAACGTAGAATTTAAATTCGATAGCGCGTTCGAGTCGGTGATGCGAGCCTGTGCGGCACCACGTCGTGATGGAGCAGGAACATGGATCTCAGAGCAAATGGTTGGCGCCTATTCTGAACTTCACCGTCTGGGTTATGCACACTCCTCCGAAGTTTGGATGAATGGCGAATTGGTTGGTGGCGCATATGGACTATGCATAGGACGGATGTTTTATGGCGAATCGATGTTTTCGAAAGAAAGAGACACCTCGAAAATGGCGCTTGCGCAATTAGTCTTTTTTCTGAAATCACAGAATGTCCGAATGATAGATTGTCAGCAAGAAACCGGTCATTTGGCTTCTTTAGGCGCTATTCCAATTTCGCGGAATGACTTTATACAATGGATCGAACAGGCAGTTTTGCAGCCGCCAATTATAGAATGGAAAATTGGTAGCGCAGAGGCTTAATGTGACAACAATCAGGGATTTTCCGTTAAAGGCAATTCAACCTTATGTTAACTAAATTTTTATATCCGATCGCTCGTCCATTTTTATTTTCCATGGACCCGGAAAGTGCGCATCATTTAACCTTATCCTTATTAAAAAAAGCAGTCGCATTAAACATGGGAAAATTGATCGCACATCCGCAGTCAGATCCACGTGAAGTAATGGGACTGACATTTCCCAATCCAGTTGGTTTAGCTGCCGGCCTCGATAAAGATGGTGCGTATATTGATGCTTTAGCCGCTCTCGGATTCGGATCGATTGAGATCGGTACGGTTACTCCGCGTCCACAGGCGGGAAATCCAAAACCACGCATGTTTCGTTTACCCGAAGCGCAGGCAATTATCAACCGTATGGGTTTTAATAATGGTGGAGTAGATGCCTTTGTATCTAATGTCCAAAACGCGCAGTTTTATCAAGAAAAAATGGGCGTATTAGGTTTAAACATTGGGAAAAATGCGGATACGCCGATAGAGCGCGCGGCCGATGACTATTTATATTGTCTGGAAAAAGTATATCCGTATGCTAGTTACGTGACCGTAAATATTTCGTCACCCAACACCAAAAATTTGCGTCACTTACAAGGGGCAGACCAACTAGACGATTTGCTCTTTAAACTGAAAGATAAGCAGTTGCGGTTAGCTGATCAATACCAGCGCTACGTGCCGTTAGCATTAAAAATTGCTCCCGATATCGATACCGAACAGATCAAAATTATTGCCAGTAAGTTACTGCAACATAAA
>JAJNBE010000042.1 GCA_021155915.1 Solimicrobium sp.
TGTTGCTCCTCCTTGCAACATACAGGTTGCCGCGTCGTCGCGCCTTACCAGGAAGCCGAAAAAACGCACACTTGAGCCTGTCCAACAGAGGAATCTAGGATAATCGTAGTGGATTACCACAATAGTTTTTAGTTGGTGTGCATGACATACTTTCTTGTCCAGTTATTCTCATCAGAAACGCGGCGATATTGGTTAGGTGAAAATGGCGTGGCCACTATAGAGAACTAAGTCTAGCTGGTGCGGAACATCTCGCGGGGCTGACAAATCTCACTACGCTTAACGTTCAGCACAACGAACTTGGCTCCACTGGTGCAGAGCCTCTGGTGAGACTGACGAATCTCACCACGTTGAATATGTACCATAACGAACTTGATTCCGCTGGTGCGGAGCATTTGGCAAGGATGACAAAACTCCTTACGTTGTGTATTATCGATAATCAAATTGGTTTCGCTGGTGAGGAATACCTGGCAAGGCTGACGAACCTAACTATGCTGGACATTGGGTGCAACGGATTTGGCGCCGTGGATGAAGAACGCGTGCAATCAGCTTTAACGAAAACCCGGATTTTCCGCTGATTGGGTGGTTTCGAAAGTCCGTTCAAAACAGGAATTTTTCCAAACCAAACCTGTTCTGCCAAATGAAAATCAAATGAAAAGAATTTCACCCTCCATTTTTTTTGGTGTTAAATTAAGACTTTTCTGAGAGGTGAGGGCGACCGGAAGGCATGGAAAAGTAAAAGTGGCCAGGATGCTGAAGCATTCCGGTGTTATAAGACCTCTCAGCGCATTCCTCGTCGACTCCGGCTCCATATATCGATTTCCTGCGGAATATTCAGTGTATTGTCAACTCTGACCCGATAGAGGAAACTTTTTTTCATATTTTAAGAGACGAGAGTGAGTAATGGATTCAACAATTAACATTAAATTTTTAACGTTTAAAAATAGTGAAATACCACCGGTTGAGATGCAAGCTAATTTCGATCGTTCTGTTCAAGAAAAATTATCGGATGCCAACGGGTACGTCAATCAGGGCAAATACATAGCAGCGATGGATGAGTACTTAGCGTTAATGGATGAGCAGAATCAAGAAGCAGCGACTGATGTTGAGGAGATGCTTGAAAATATAAGTAAGCCAAATGCGTATATTAAATTAATTGCTCATTTGACGGGCAAGTCGGAAAAAGGTTCGGCTGCTGCGTTAGCTGTTCTCGGATTCATGTATCTACATGGTTATGGCTTTACTGAAAATTCTGACAAAGCAGTTAAGCACTATCACAAGGCTCACGACAAAGGATTGTTAATCGCGACGCTCAAACTTATGGAGATCTATGAAGTAGGCGCATTCGTTGAAAGGGATCCGAGCAAGGTTTTCTTCTTTTGTAAAACGGCCGCCGATCGAGGAATTGCTTCTGCACAGTGCAAGCTGGGGCATATGTATCTTCACGGTCGGAGTATTGACATGGATGACGAAGAGGCTTTCAAGTACCTTAAGGTGTCCGCGGAACAAGGAAATCCTGTGGCGCAGTCCAGCCTTGGAGCTATGTATTTTAAAGGTCTCGGCGTTACCAAAAATGATAAAGAGGCGTTCCAATGGACTAAAAAAGCCGCCGATCAGGACCACGTAATTGGACAAAGAAACCTCGCACTTTTATATCTCAAAGGTTTCGGCATTGCCCAAAGTGATAGGATGGCATCCGAGTATTTTCAGGCAGCTGCTAAGAAGGGTGATTCCATAGCTCAGTATAATCTAGGATATATGTATCAATTTGGTCGGGGTATTGAGTGGGATGTGGATAAGGCATTTAAATGGCACAAAAGAGCTGCCAAACAGAGGCATCCCGATGCACAGTCTAATGTGGGCCTGTCCTATTTGACAGGGTTGAGTGTTAGCAAAAACGATAAAAAAGCATTCAAGTGGATCAAGGCCTCTGCCGATCAGAAAAATGCCAATGGACAGATGCATCTTGGATTGTTATATCGCAATGGTTTGGGTACAAACCGAGATGATAAAGAAGCTTTTAAGTATTACAAGGCAGCTGCTGATCAGGGAGAGCCACGTGCGCAATATGCCGTGGGGAATATGTATAAATTGGGTGAGGGGGTGGCGCAGAACGATGAGGAGTCGTCCAGGTATTATAAGGCAGCCTCTGATCAAGGTTATGTAAGTTCGAAAGACGCTGAGCAGTTTTTGGATTCTTTAAAAGATATGTAAAACGGATAGGGCTGACAGAATGGTTCCTACTGAAATGAGCAGTACTGGCTCTCCTAGTTCGGTAGCCCCATATTTTTTGCGAGAAGAGTAAAGTTTGAACCAGTTAAGTTTGTGTAGACGAATATTTTACTGCTACTGATAATGTGGCGCTTAAGCCAGTTCAGCCGAGACGCGGATAGGTTTCGTGGTATTTAGGTAGAAAATAATGGTCTCGGTTTGCCAAGTAATTCAGGTAGGCATGCCACCTTTCTGATTTTCGGTCTCACTTATCAAAAGACGAATCTTTTTATTTGTAACCGTGTATATCTCGCCAGAATTAGGCGTTTTTCTTAAATTAATTTCCTGTTCTGGCTGAGTTATCTGAGCCTTCTTAAGGGTAAGTTTAATTTTTTTGCCTGGATTAGTAGTATGTGTGCTTTTTACGTCGGTCTGAACTACGGTTACCGCCTGCTTTTTAAAAGGAAGGGGAATTGTTTTTCCGTTAGCGAAAGTTAACACGGTCGGATTAGACGTTTTTTTAGGGGCCTTATCAATTTCTTTTGATCGAGTTTCAGCTAATAATTGGAATTCGGTATGCTTTTCTCTTTCTGCGATTTTTTCTCTAATTGATTTCATGCAACTCTCAGCGAGTCCATTGCCTCGTTGATGCGCTCTCTCATAATAAGCATACGCATCCATACCTTTTGATGCATCAACGCCAGATTGACAAATATTTCCAATAGCGAAAGGCGCATAAGAATCGCCGTAATCATCGGCTTTTCGATAGTAATAGAGTGCCTGGCTAATAGCGATTTTCATGCCATGCGTGCCAAATTGAAGCTGTTTTCCATATGAGCTTGCTAGAGCTGCAAATCGGGGTTTGATTTTCGCTATCTCTTCCTCAGTTCCGCGCTGAAGCAATCCTTCCATAAGATCCAAAGCATAGGCAATACTAGCGCGCTCGGCACGACCGTCTAAACACATTGCTATTATTTTTTCCCTTGCTTCCAAATGTAATCCATTCGCTGCGGCCTGGTAATGGTTTAGAGCTGTCCCGTTATTTGATTGAGCATAGGTCAATCCAAGCTCGTAACATTCTCCAAGTCTAAAGTGTGCTTCAGCATCATTTTTTGAAGCCCGAGTATTCCAAATTTCCATAAGAAGCTTGTTAGCTTCACCATATCCGCGCTGCCTTGCTCTCAGGTAGCAGTCAATGACGATGTCCATTTCATCTTTAGAGGGATACTGAATTCTAGATTGATAAATGTATCCAAGAGCATAAGGTGCATAGGAACCGCCATGTTCATCCGATTTTTTGTAATAAGTGATTGCCTGGTTGATATCGACCTTGATCTCATAGGTTCCGAATTGAAGCATTTGTCCATATGAGCTTGCCGCCTCTGCAAAATGTGATTTTAATTGTGCAATCTCTGTTGCAGTGCCACTCTGCAAAATTTGTTCCATAAGATCCAGCGCATATCTAGGCCCAATAGCCGTTGCGCGGCCATCCAGGCACATTGCGATTATTTTTTTTCTTGCTTCTGGATGCGGTGGGTATGAAAGATTGGCGTTGGTGTAATGCTTCAATGCTATTAAATTATTTTGTGGAGCAGGCTGTTCTCCTTGCTCATAACACTCTCCCAGTCTGAAATGTGCTTCCGCATTATTTGAATTAAACGCTTGCGCCTTCCAGATTTTCATAAGACGCGTATTAGCGTCCAGATTTCCTGACCTTCCCCGCAGTAGGTGAGAGATAATGTCCGCTTCTTTTTTTGATGGGTCTGCACCGGATTGATAAATACATCCGAGCGCGTAGGCCGCATAAGTATTACCCAGTTCATGCGATTTTTTATAATAACGAATTGCCTGGTAAATATCGATTTTGACTCCGTTTTGTCCAAACTGCAGTATTTGTCCATACGAGTTTGCCACCTCTGCAAATCGCGGTTTTATTTGTGCTATCTCTGCAGCATTGCCGTGCTGAAGAAATTTTTCCATCAGGCCTAAAGCAAACTTAATATCAGCAGCCTGTGCACGACCATCTAAACACATAGTTATTATTTTTTTTCTTGCCTCGGGATGCCTTCTACTTGCTGCGTCGTTGTAATAATTCAGTGCTGTTAAATTATCTACTTGAACATTGGGTATTCCACCCAGCTCGTAATATTTTCCTAGTTCAAACAGAGCTTCTGCATCGCCCAGATCAGCCGCTGCCTTATGCAATTCTATGACTTGAAAATAATTATTTTCTGCCTTATACAATTGCGCGTTGTGCTTTAACGCGAGAACATTTTGTTTATTGCCCGCCTGCTCAAAATACCAATGTGCCTTTGCGATATTTTTTTCAATGCCTCTACCACCGTTCGCATAAATTATTCCGATATTCAATGTGGCAATCACATCGTGGTTTTCGTGTGCTCTTGTAAATAATTGAAGCGCTTCCTTGTGATTGGATTCGTCTAAATATAATAGGCCCAGACGAGTCCATGCTTGAGGAAACCCTTTATTGCCGGCCTGCTCATAACATGATCTCGCCCTTACGTGATCGATCATTGTGCCTAAGCCCTCCTCATACATTACTCCCAGAAGGTACGATACTGCGGGCGATCTGTCATCTTCTTTGGATACCAGAAAAATTTTCTCTAACTTGTTGAAGAGATCTTCTAATGTTGGCTCATCACCTCTCCGGTTTAGCAGCATCCCACAAAGGCGATTGAAGGATTCTCCGTTTTTGTTATCGACTGAAATCAAATAGTCTTCCATCGCCTCTGTGTAGCGCCCCTTTTTTTCGTGTAATTTTGCGTCGGCTAATATTTGATAATCAAAACGCTCTTCTGGGTCTTGTACCGTTGGCAGTAAAATTCCAATATCGCTACTTCTAGTCGTGTTAATTCCATTCATAACCTACTCCATCCTTTAATGGCTACCAGCAATCTAAATGATTACTTAGTAAAAAATTTATGAGAAATTATTACAAAGCAGAAGATATATAGATATTGGTAATAATACGTAGAGAACACCTCTACATACACCCATAGCGAGCAATGTAAGGAACAGACGAAATGAATGAAGCAGTCGGAGCTACTCAAGTAGATGAGAATTGCGAATACCACGCAACGCGGTATTGGGCTCGTGAGAGAGCACGACAGGCTCAATGGTACGTTTTTCCAGCTTCTTGACCGTGCTGCTCCTTCTTTCAACATACAGGTCGCCGCGTTACTGCGGTGCTGCAGGGGGGGGTGAAGAATGCGTGTATTCTGGCTGCGGAACGAACTTTCCCTGCAAGGAAGGTTTCTTAAGCACCTGTAGAATTAATGCAGCTAGTAGACTGCAAAAAAAATGCGCGCTTGGGCCTGTAGGTAGCCTGTGGCTAGCCTGTCCGACTGAGGAATCTTGGATAATCATAAAATTAGATTTCTGAAGCAAAAATTACAAACAAACACCTCATGCAACTTATCTGAACAACTTCTCGTCAATACCTCGGGCAGAAGCCCCCGGTTCTGCAAGTGCAGTTCTGTAAGGGACATGATAGGTAACTATCAGTCCTACTTGAATATTAAGAATAAAGATCAGGTGTAAGTGCCGATTTGTAAGGTGGGCTGCAGTAGAGAATGAAATGCTGTCGTGGTACACCCCGATTATAGTTGTGGTTAACCCCAATAGTTTCTCATTCGTCGGCGTGCCATACTTTCTGTTCCGCTGATCATTGTACTGAACCCCGGCTCGGTTATGTTTGTGAAGTGAAAAAAGCGCAATCACTCTATAAAAACTGATCAGTGCTGAGCGAGTCCTTAGCTATTGAGGGACGTCCTTATTTAAAAAGTAGTAGCTAAATATTTACCCTTCTTCACAAGTGAAAAACAAATGATAGGAATTTCATCCGGCCACTCTTTGATATCAAATAATATTTTTCTGAGTGGTGAGGGTAACCAGAAGAAAGTAGAAGATAAAAGTGGCCAGATTGCTGAAGTGTTTCAGCATTATCAAGCCCTCTCAGCGCATTGCTCGTCGACTCCGGCTCAGTTTATCGATTTTGTGTTGGATATTCAGCGGAATGTCCATGCTGAACGAAAAGATGAAGCGATGGATTCTGCTCAGAAGTTAAGTCTTCTGTTTCCGCGGATAGAGGAGTATCAGGCTCGGGAACTTGTTCTTATCCTAGTGAACTTAGCCACCCCTGACGTTACCCATTTTGGCTCAACGGCATTCGGGCGGGATAATGTGCCTTTAACGCTGGAGATGTACCAGCTGGTGGAGGAACTGGACAAACTTAATAGGGACCGTCAGCCTGTTTTTAATCTGCTTACCAAGGATGTCGAACCGCAGATACTGGGTTACCTAGATATAAAATCGCTTCGTGCAATGCGGCTGGTGTCTAAGGTTACCTGCGACAGGGTAAGTGGGACACTGACGAAAAAACATATCAACTTCGCCAATCTAAATCGATTAGAGCGTATTACCACTCATTTGTGTGATTATTACAAAAATCTGAGTCTGCCTTGCGTAAGCATCAAAATCAGCAAGGTAGACAGCGAAAAAGTCCCCGAATTATTCATTCAACTCATGGCAAGTTTGTCTGCGAATAATAAAATCAGAGAAATTAAATTAGATGTGTCATACAACGGGTTGAATACGGGGGAGATATGGGCTATTTCTCAAGTGTCTACTATCACTGAGCTGGATTTAAGCCTGAACAGTCTCGGGCCCCTAGAAGCTCAGATCATTTCAGGAATGGCGAATCTCACAAGCCTAAAGATCAATCGTAACAACCTCGGCCCCGCGGGTGCGGAACACGTGGCAAGGCTGACGAATCTTTCTACCTTGTCTATTGAGCACAACGCCCTTCTTGCCGCTGGTGTGAAACACCTGGCAAGGCTGACGAATCTCACTACGCTGTCCAGTGGGTATAACGACCTTGGCCCCGCTGGTACGGAATATCTGGCAAGGCTGACGAATCTTACTACGCTGAACATTCAATACACCAAAATTCGTGCCGCTGGTGCGGAATCCCTGACAAGGCTGACAAATCTCTCAACGCTGTCTATTGGGCAAAACGATCTAGGCCCCGCTGCTGCGGAACATCTGGCAAGGCTGACGAATCTCTCAACGCTGTCCATTGGGCACAATGGACTTAGTGCCGCTGGTGCGGAACACCTGGCAAGAATGACAAAGCTGACTACGCTAAACATTAATTGCAACCTACTGGGCCCCGCGGGTGCGGAACCCCTGGCAAGGCTGAAAAATCTTACTATGCTGAACATTGAGGACAACAGACTTGGTTTCGGAGTTTCGGAACACCTGGCAATTCTGACGAATCTCACTACCCTGTACATTGGGTACAACGACGTGGGCCCCGTGTGTGCGGAACACCTGGCAAAGCTGGAGAATGTCACTACGCTGAACATTAGATCCAACCACCTTGGACCAGCTGGTGCAGAACATCTAGCAAGGCTGACGAATCTTGAAACACTTGACATTACGGAGAACGAGCTCGGCCCTGGCGGTGCGGAACACTTGGCAAAGCTGACGAATCTTGAAACACTTGACATTGGGGAGAACGAGCTTGGCCCCGGCGGTGCAAAACATCTGGCAAAGCTGACAAATCTCACTACACTGAAAATTCCAGACAACAAACTGGGCCCAGCTGATGCGAAACACCTGGCAAGTTTGATGAATGTCACTACGCTGGACCTTTGGGATAATAAAGTTGGCACCGCTGGTGCGGAATATCTGGCAAAATTGACAAATCTTACTACGCTAAACATTGAATGCAACCGAGTTGGCCCTGTTGGTGCGGAATGCCTGGCGAAGCTCACGAATCTCATTACGCTTAACATTTAGTGCAACAACCCTGGCCCCGCTGGTGCGGAACCCCTCCCTAGACTGACGAATGCCTCAAGGCTGAACACCGGGTATAACGAACTGGGTCCCACCGATGGAAAATACCGGCCAAGGCTACCGAATCTCACTGAGCTAGACTTTAAGGGCAATAAACTTGACTCTTCTAATGAAGAGTCCTGAGATCAGCTTTACCGAAACTAAATTTATCTCATTGGTTGATGTGAGATATCTGTTCAAAACAAGAATTTTTTTAAATAAAACCTATTCTTCCCAAATGAGAATCCAATGAAAAGAATTTTACCCTCCAGTTTTTTGATGTCGAATAAAACTTTTCTTAAGGGTGAGGCTGATCGGAAAGCCGGGGAAAGTAAAAGGGGCCAGGTTGCTGAAGTGTTCCAGCGTTATAAAGACCTCTCAGCGCATTCCTCGTCGACTCCGGCTCAGTTTATCGACTTTGTGCTGGATATACAGCGAAGCGTAAACGCGGAGCGAAAAGAAGGAGCGATGGATTCGGCGCAGCAGTTAAGTGTTCTTTTTCCGCAGTTAGAAGAGTATGGGGCCCGGGAACTGGTTCTTATCTTAATAAACTTAGCTACGCCTGACTTTATCCATTTCGGCTCAACGACATTCTGGTGGAATAATGAGCCTTTAACGCTTGAGATGTACAAGTTGGTGGAGGAACTGGACAAACTCGACAGGGAGCGTCAGCTTGTTTTTACTGTGCTTCCTAAGGATTTGGAATCACAGCTATTGAGTTACCTAGATATAAAATCGCTTCGTGCAATGCGTCTGGTGTCTAAGGTTACCTGCGACAGGGTAAGTGGAGTTCTGAAAAAAAAACACATCAACTTCGCCAACCTAAATCGATTAGAGCGTTTTACCACTCATCTTTGCGAATATTATGGAAATCTTAGTCTTCCGAGTGTAAGCATAAAGATCAGCAAGTTAAACCCTGGAAAAGACACGGAATTATTCAGTCAACTCATGGCAAGTTTGTCTGCGAATAAAAAAATCAGGAAAATTAAATTAGATGTGTCAAACAACCGGTTGGAAGCGGCGGAGATACAGGCTATTTCCCAAGTGCCTACTATCACTGAACTGGATATAAGCTGGACTAATCTAAGTTCTTTGGAGGCTCAGATCATTTCAGGAATGTCGAATCTCACTAGTCTGAAGATTAATAGTAACAACCTTGGCCCCGCTGGTGCAGCACACCTGGCAAAGCTGACAAGTCTCACTAAACTAGACATTGCCCAGTCCATACTAGGCTCAGCCGGTGCGGAACATTTAGTAAGGTTGACGAATCTTACTGAGCTGCGCATTAGGAACAACAAACTTGGCCCCGCTGGTGCCGAACACATGGCAAGGCTGACGAATCTCACTAAACTAGACATTGTCCAGTCCATACTAGGCTCAGCCGGTGCGGAACATTTGGCAAGGTTGACGAATCTTACTGATCTGCGCATTGGGAACAACGAACTTGGCCCCGCTGGTGCCGAGCACCTGGCACGGATGACGAATCTCAATAATCTGAGCGTTTGCTCCAACCAACTTGGCCCAGCTGGTGCGGAACACCTGGCAAAACTGAGGAATCTCACTGCGCTGTCCATGGGGGAAAATAGACTTAGTGCCGCTGGTGTGGAACATCTTGCAAGTTTGACCAACCTTACTGAGCTGGCCATTCTGTCCAGCCGGCTGGGTCCCGCTAGTGCAGAACATCTGGCAAGGCTGAAGAATCTCACTACGCTGGATCTTCGGAACAATGAGCTTGGCCCAGCTGGTACGGAACACCTTTCAAAGTTGACAAATCTCACTTCGCTGAACATTGATGGCAACGAAATTGGCAACGTTGGTGCGGAACACCTGGCAAAACTGAGGAATCTCACTGCGCTGTCCATGGGGGAAAATAGACTTGGTGCCGCGGGTGTGGAACATCTGGCAAGTTTGAGGAACCTTACTAAGCTGGCCATTTTGTCCAACCGGCTGGGCCCCCCTAGTGCAGAACATCTGGCAAGGCTGACGAATCTCACTACGCTGGATCTTCGGAACAATGAGCTTGGCCTAGCTGGTACTGAACACCTTTCAAAGCTGACGAATCTCACTTGGCTGAATATTAATTGGAACCAAATTGGCGCCGCTGGTGCGGAACCCCTGGCGAAGCTGACGAATCTCACTTGGCTGGACATTTATAAAAACCAACTTAATGCCACCAGTGCGAAACACCTGGTAAGGCTGACAAATCTCACTCACCTGGATATTTGCGATAAAAAGCTCGGTACCGCAGATGAGATGAGCCTGCTATCAGCTTTACGAAAACTCAACATCAAGTACTAATTGGGCGATTCAAAAGTCTATTCAAAATACGAGGTTCTTAAAACTAGTCCTATCCGTGCAAGGGAAAATCAAACGAAAAGAATTGCGTCTTCCAGTTTTCTGATGTCAAATAAGGATATTTTTAGGAATGGGCTCAATCGGAAGTCAGGAGAAAAGTTAAAACGACCATGTTACTGATGTATTCCCGCGTGATAAAGAGCTCCCACTGAATCCAGGATAAACGAAGATAATTATTGCTAAGGCCTCTTCTTTTGCAGTGCCAATTGGCTTCTACAAAAGCGACCTACCCACTGTTATTGCAATCAAACCGGGCATAAGCTGTACATAGGGCAGGATGCCGGCCTCCAACAGAAGACTAGGGTCAGCGCTCCAATTACTAATGTGGCGTACCATTAAGCTTGTACCGAAAGTCACAAGAGCTCATCCACCTATTCTGCTGCGATCTTCGGAAGTAAGCTGACAATTTACAAGACGGCTAAGAAAGCCAGGGCCTGGAGTCAACTCATCGATAAATATTTTCTGTCCATGCAGCAAATCCAGTACGGCTTGACCACGAAGAATGTCCCCTCCGACTAGATCACGACTTAGCATTGGATGGCGAATGTTGTTGTCAAGGTGGCGGTCGATAGTTTCTGCAGTTACGAAATTGTAAATATTATCTGCTTGATGTAATAAGCACCATTCGGTTTTTATTTCAGGGTCAAAGTAGACCCAAGTAAGACAGTCTCGGCCTAAAGGCAAGCAAATAGTAATGCCTTCTACTATTACGCCATTTTCCGACGTAAGTGCTTGAAAATTTTTCGAGTTTCGAATTATGGAATGTATTTCATTAATCTGTTCATTATTAGGAATTTGATTATAAAAACGGCTTGAACCCCAGATCTTGGGATGCCCCTATAACGCCCGCCCCAATCTTGATGTGGAACAGCGTCCATCTGCTGGGCAGTATTTGATTGATTCGGAATGGCGCCCGTTAGACTAGGCCCTGGTGGAAAGGGTCTCATTGGATTCAACATGTATTCTCCTAAAAATTTTAAGATCCGGTCATTTCGGATCAGTCAAAGCGGATAAGGCCGGTCAATTTCCGAGAAGTGTTACGTTTATCCGCCTAACTAAAATGATACGTGTAAAGTTTATAAAGAAGAAGATGCATAATTCGCGCAGGAAACTAAGCTTTTTCCTACAGAGCTCATTAGATAGACTGCCTCAAGGCACTTTACTGTTACCGTTCTCAACCGCAGCTAATTTTCGCGGCCACCATGCCGGTAATAACTGCATTACCTCGGATCGGCCAAAACGATCATCGATTAGATAAATAACGCCATGATCCTGTTGAGTCCGGATGACGCGTCCTGCCGCCTGCACAACTTTTTGCAGACCCGGGTAAAGATAAGTGTAGTTGTACCCCTGTTCTTGCCCAAACATCGCGCCCATCTGCTGGCGCATGGCTTCATTTACAGGGTTTAAGGGCGGCAGTCCCAAAGTGGTTACAAATACACCAATTAGCCGATCGCCCGGCAAATCGATACCTTCTCCGAAGGCCCCACCTAAAACTGCGAATCCAATGCCTTTTCCCTCAGTATTAAAATGTTCAAGAAAGCGTGCTCGTTCTCTTTCATCCATACGTCGAGTTTGCTGCCAGATTGGAATCGACGGATAACGTTCAACGAATAATCGGCTCACCTGGTTGAGATATTCAAAGCTACTGAAAAAAGCCAGATAGTTCCCCGGATGATTCGTGTATTGTCTAGCCATCAAATTGCTGATGGGTACCAGCGACTGCGCACGATGTTGATAACGTGTAGAAATAGCGTGAACGGTATGTACAGCTAATTGTGCGGCAACAAACGGTGACTCCACATCAATCCAAGCGATATCATCTGAAAGTCCCAACATATCAGCATAAAAATTCTGAGGACTAAGCGTTGCTGAGAACAGCGCTGCACAATGGGCGGTTTCAAAGCGTTGTTTGAGAAAAGGAGCCGGGACAATGTTACGTATACAAAGCACGGAATGTGCACTACGCTCGCTTTGAATTTCTTTCGTGATATCAAATAAAGAGTGGTCCCCAAACGATTCGGCTAACGTCGAAAAATGCATAGCATCAAAATAAAAACGCTGTAAATCTTCGTTAATTCCGGCGACATCTTCGGCCACTACCTTAGTAATTTCGGTTACCGCCTGTTGTAATGAGAGCAGAAATTTGTCGCCAATGAATGGATGAACTTGGTATTCGCTTTTTTGGTTTTTAAGCAATGCATTCCATAAGCGGTTGACGCGAGCCAGCGCCGTCTTTAGCCAGATTGGAGCAGCTTTGCGTGCCAAACGAAAATTGGTTTGATCAAGTTCGGCTGAATACATTTTTCGTGCACGTTCGACCAAATTATGTGCTTCGTCTATTAACACAGCAACGCGCCAGGCATGCTCACGTGTCAAATTCCAAAGTATTGCGCTGCTATCGAAATAATAATTGTAGTCACCGACCACAACATCACTCCAGCGTACCAATTCCTGACTTAAGTAATAAGGACAAAGCTGATGGTTAAGTGCAATGCTGCGTAAGAGCTGTTGATCAAGAAATAGGGCCTCTACCGCCGCCTGCCGTGCCTCAGTTAAACGGTCATAAAATCCTTTCGCTAACGGACAAGAATCACCGTGACAAGCTTTGTCCGGATGCTCACAAGATTTATCACGCGCAACCATTTCTAGCACCCGTAACGGCAGTTTCGTCTCACCGCCTTCTTTTCCTTCGCGAATTAACTGACTTGCATCGAGCGCAAGGCTTCTCCCAGAAGTTTTAGCTGCAAGGAAGAAAATCTTATCGATTTTTTGACGCGGCATCGCTTTTAGTAATGGGAAAATGGTAGCAATGGTTTTACCAATACCCGTAGGCGCCTGAGCCATTAAATGGCAACCAACGATACTAGCTTTGTATACGGACTCAGCCAAGTAACGTTGACCTGGACGAAAGCATGCGTAAGGGAAGGGTAGCTGTGATAAAGCAATATCGCGCTTAATTCTGTGATCGGATTCTTGCTCAGCCCAAGTAATAAAGCGTTCACAATGCTGCTCAAAAAACAACTTTAATGAGGCAGCGGCATATTTCTCTACCAACAGCGTTTCTTCTTGAGTATCTATATCGACATAAACCAGTGCTACGTTAATTTCTTTTAATTCCCGTGTTTGGCATAAAAACCAGGCATAAATTTTTACCTGTGCCCAGTGTAAATATCGATGATTTTCTGGCATGGCACTGAGATTGCCGCGAAAGGTTTTAACCTCTTCTACTCGGTTGAAACCCGCATCGTAGCCATCGGCACGACCGCGAATGCGTAACCGTTTATATTCACCGTTTAAGGACACTTCAGACTCGTAATATTTACCTCGATTCTTTTTTCGACGAGTAGCTATAAGAGTATGTCCAGCGATTCCCTCCTGAGCGGAAGGGGCAGGGGTGAACCGTACATCGAGGTCGCCCTGTTTTGCGGTAAATTCACATAGCGCACGCACCGCGACGACGTAACTCAACTTGTCTGCTCCAACCACTGCACATAGCAAACCGCTACAGGTATTGCGTGGAGGTTACAATAATGTATCCAACGAATCTGATTGTCCTGCAGGCGGTCTCCCGGACCTTTTACTTCCACCAGAAGATAGCGTTTCTCTTGGGGCCAAAATTGGATTAGGTCAGGAAACCCCGAACAGTTTGATGAGATATCAAACAAAATACGTTCAAAATATTTCTTCAAATGTAGGGCGGGAATACAGTGTAGAGCTAGTTTGAGTAATGCTTCGTCGATGGCGCTCCAAAACACAAATGGACACTGAATACCCCACTTCAGATGAAAGTTATCGATGATGACCTGGTGATAGCTTTCATTATCGAGCGAAGCAAGGCACGCGGCAAATATTTCCCGACGCCGTTGCACAAAATCGGGTCGGTGCAAATCAGCCGGGCCAGAGTGAAATGGATGAAAAAATGCTCCTGGCAACGCGGCGAAAATAGCAGGCCAACACAATAAGCCGAACAAGGAGTTGATCAAGGTATTTTCCACGTACGCCACGGTAGTTTGCTCACAAGAAAGGTGCAATTGCGCAGCAATTTCGACCGAGATGGAAAGCGAGGGATACGGTAACACCACTTTAAATTCGTTGACAGGAGGCTGGGTAATTTCTTCAGAATTACGGTGGCCAAGCTTGCGCCTTAGACGGGGTAACATGCGTCGCAGAACTTGCTGTTCTTCTTCGCTTTCCGGAGCACTGAGAGCAATATTCGCATGCTCAAATGCCGCCTCATGTTCCCCTCTTTTTTCACATACTCTTATCATTCGGATTCGAGCTCCAGGATAGTTACATCTCTGGTAAAGGTCGCGTGCCCGTTGTAATTCGCCGCCGCGTTCGTATTGTTGAGCGATTCTGAAAAAAAGTTTGTCACGACGGTAATCTACCCAGCTGTTTAGGTGTGATGTAGGCGAGATCACAGACAAGATTTCATCTATATTCTGCCCCTGTTTAAAGCGTTCGTGACATCGATGTAAATGCAGGTACTCATCAATTTCCTGGCGCGCGTGAAAAGGGCGAGAGAAAAGGGAAAATTCTACTTTTTCGTAGCGATAAATTCCTAGCTCGGACAAAACAAATTGGGACCAGTCTTGTTTCATATTTCCAAAAAACATGAGCCGAAAACGCTCGCATACCGAGCTGACATTTACTTGGTAAATACACTCACCGCTTTGGTCGAACCACTTTATTAACGGCACCATTTCGGAATATATATGCTCCAGTTCCTCCAGCAATGCACTTTTCTTCACCAGCTTATTTGAAGCCGCAAGACCTAACAGGTCGACTATTTCAGATTTACGTAACAAAGCGGATACTTGCTTAATGGTTAGCGGGGGATTTTGTGTAATCCAACCTTCATTTATGAGGGATTCGGCGGCTGAAGTTGGACACATTATTTCCCTATAGCGTAGTTTGCTAGATCGAAATAGATCGCCTTTACGCATAACCATACGAACTAGCAGCGCACGCGATGGCTGAGGTAAAATGGGGAATTGTTGAAGGAAATGTCGTTCTTCGCCAGAGAGCAGATTGCTGTAGCGCTGCTCGACCCAATGTAGAACCTGCTGAAAATTATCCAGATAGTAAAATGGAGAGAGAAGGGCGGACATTGAGCAGGAGGCTGATAAAGAAAAGGTGAATCAGGCTACCAATTATACTGTATTTATATACAGTTAAAGAAAATTAAGCGTGATCTTTCTTACAAACTTCTGCAGGGCCTATCGCGCTAAACTGCGCGAACCCAATTTTTTTGAGTAAAGAACAGCAAATGACGCGATCTCTGAGCGAATATCTTTGCTCCCTTGCGTACGACGACAACACCGGTAACGAGGCCAATAAAAAGATGTCCGGTGATTCGATTATGAATACAGTGGGGATTTCGGCTGCAACGCATTCCGTTAAGACTGTATCTGTAATAATAATCTTGAGCCCGTTGGGAACACATTGGGTTCCAAGGCCTCTTTCGATATGACACAATGTTGCAACGAATAAAGCCCTGCACTAAGGGCCTACTGCGAAATAGGAAAGGGAGCGAGTACAACCCATCTTTTTAGTGATGAATTCATGGAGAAAATTATATGTCGACGAATACACCAGAAAATACTGAGCAACTTGGTTCTATCAATAAAAAAATTCTTGCCGTTGGCGCGGATCTTCCAGCCGTTGAACTTGCGGATGGAAGTAAAGTTCAGACCGGAACGGTTGCGACCATGCTACATAATGTCAAACTATACAATGATGGCACCAGGGGTGAAATCGAGCGAG
Source organism: Solimicrobium sp. (assembly GCA_021155915.1). Taxonomy (GTDB): domain Bacteria; phylum Pseudomonadota; class Gammaproteobacteria; order Burkholderiales; family Burkholderiaceae_D; genus Solimicrobium. The sequence continues at coordinate 16,192 of JAJNBE010000042.1, forward strand.
AACTTGAACTTTCCGTGCCCACGCTCGTTAAGGTTGGTTTATTTGAGCTCTTTTCGCCAGCAGAATGGATAAGTGGTTCAAATCCAGGCCGTCGATTGGTTGGTGAAAAGGCAAAGTCATTTCTCGAGCGTGACTCGAGCATAACTCCATTAAACGATCAGATGTCGGAATAAAGTTTCTCTATTCTGATGTCTACTCCCGCAGAAAAATAACTTTGTTACAGAGTTTGTAGTTAATTGACATAATCCGCAAAATGTAAGGGGAGTCTGCCTGATATTTTTCAGGAATATGACCGTAGCGGAAAATTATGAGGAGGTTTTAGTAGTACTTACATCCAGAATATTTATTAGAAAGAAGCCTATCTTCAAATAATTTTTAGCAAAATCTTCAATAATAAATAATTTTTAAGCATTACCAAGTAAATTTATGGGAATATATCGATATTCCCCTATTTTTAAGCAAATGTAATCATGAAACCTGTCGGATTTACCTGGCTAAAAGATTATTTTCAGCTCAGTACAGCAGCACCTTTAACACATGAATCTTATATTGGAGGCCGCCGCCGCATTGAAATACCTACACCATCCTGTACGGTTGTTGAAACATTTACGCCAAATTACTTCCCTCGGGCGAATACACCGCTAGATCACGTAGAATTTGCGTTGAAGTATGATGACCTCCATCTAGACCTGTTGAAAAAAATTTTTGAGAATATCCCAGCATCCGATATTACGTCCTATATAAATACTCGTCCAACAAGCAAATACGGTCGTCAGCTAGGATTTTTTTACGAATTCCTTTTCGCAAAAACACTGGAATTAGCGAATAATGTAACGGGAAATTATGTCGATTTAATCGATAGTAATAAATATGTAGTTGCTAAAGTCGCCAAAAGAAATCAGCGTTGGTTGATTAATGATAATTTGCTTGGCACTCCCGATTTTTGCCCCATTGTACGCAAAACAGCGCTGGTTACTCAATATCTGCAAAGTGATTTCACTGCCCGCCTAAAAACTTTTCAAGGAAGTATTCCGGCCAATCTGTTCAGGCGCGCAATAGATTATTTGTACTATAAAGAAACTAAGTCTTCGTACAGCATTGAGCATGAGACCCCGACACCCGATCGTGAAGCTAAATTTGTTGAGTTGCTCCGTCGTGCAGGAACTGGTTCAGCAGGTGAAACTTTATCAGAACATTTTCTGGCTGAAATCCAATCCGTCATTGTCGATCCCCGATTTGCTCATGCAAATTTTCGTACCTGGCAAAATTACATAGGTCAAACCAAGTTAGGCGGGGAGCAGCGCATCCATTATGTTTGCCCGCCCGGATCATTTGTTCGGAGTTTGATGGATGGACTGGGTCAAGTTGCCGTTAAAAGTCACGGAGTTAATCCGGTAATTCGCGCATCAGTTATTGCATTTGGATTTGTATTTATTCATCCGTTTGAAGATGGAAATGGACGGCTCCATCGGTTTTTGATTCACCATACATTGGCACACGACCAATTTGTACCAGAGGGCATGATTCTACCGGTCTCCGCCTACATGCTTCATAACCAGGGTGAATACGATGCCGTGCTTGAGCGCTTTTCAAAACCATTAAGCCAAATTGTTAATTACAGTTTGAATGAAAATGATGAAATGACGGTGCATAATCCCCAAAGCGTTGAAGGCTACTACCGCTTTCCTGATCTAACCGCCCAAGTTGAATACCTTTTCCACGCCATTGAGCAAACAATCAACAAGGAGCTCATCGCTGAAGTTCTTTTTTTGCAGCATTACGATGAAGCGCGAGAAAAAATACAGGCGATAGTTGATCTACCAGATCGTCAGCTTGATCTTATGATCAAATTGCTGCATCAAAATAAAGGTGCTTTGTCGAAAACCAAACGGGCACAATTTTATCAATTAACTGATATCGAAATTCAGCAAATCGAAGCGGAATTTAAGACCATTAATTTCGATCTGATAGTCTGATTTGATTCACCGATTTTTTTGATTTTTCAGTCATTCTTTATCTATTTTTTTGATATTGCGCAGCGCCACAAAAGCTCCTTTGGTTCTTTGCTGTTAATTGTTTGTGTAAATCATTAAGGACTTTTATATCACGTTGGACAACGGAACGTTTTTCGATTATGCCAGACTACCGTTGACCATGAGAAAAATTCGACCATTCCATAGCTAGTTTTTTTGAGGAAGGTGCCCTGGGGTATGTTGCGATATTAGCGAGGCTGTATTCATTTTCTGCTAAATAGGCGGTTTGCGCTAATTGTTTCTCCATAACCCTTAAAGCGGCGCGCTTAATAGGGGGATAGGGAGCGAACACTCGAACTTTCTATGCCAATGCTCAAAAGATTGGCTTATTTGACCTGTTTTCGCCAGCAGAATGGCAAATGGTTCAAATTCCAGCAGCTAACTTGCGCACTTTAGCCTGCCTAGTGATTTCGATTTCTCAGATGATCGAAGGAACGATTTGATCGGTCCAATTGACCCGATAAATCAGCCTCGATGGAATCTACTTACTCTAGGAAATATCTGCGCCGTTTGCGCAAACATGCCTACTCTACTTTTATCTAGCTTGAAGCAACCAGCGCTTACTTTGAGAAGGTGACTGAAATGTTGTACGAAAAAATATTTTAAGGCGATAGCCCTGACCTCGAACGTAGCCTGTTGCCCGCTCGCTCCCATAGGATTTTTAGGAATGCAGATCAAGAGAGAACAAAATCATGTAAACATACGTTAAGGGTGGATTCGATGTAACTAACAGAGTAAATTCAATTTCTTGAAATAAACTGGAGATATGATGATGAATGGTCTACCTGTGGGGAGTATATTCAATTTTTCCAAGGGCTTAATTGTTGAAAATGAACCGGTAGTCGACAATTCAAGAAAATCTGAGGAAACAAACGAAAATTATGAAGAGGCTTTGATAGAAGCTGGCAGGCGTATAAAAAATGAAGAGTTTCAGGCGGCTGCGTTAATTTATGAGGATCTAGTAGAAAAAAATGTCACAGTAGCTCTTTATGGTTTGGCTTTGTTGTTATACAACGGAGAAGGTATCTGTAAAGATTTTTCGAGAGCCGATAACTATATGCAGAGAGCGGCGGAGCAAGGAAATACAGAAGCGATCAATTTCCTAAACCAGAGTGCCCAACAGAAATCGGGAAATGCGGAGAAAATGATCAGGCTTTCATTTTTCAGCCCACGCTCAGGCGAGACGATTGCAGTAAAAGGATCCCTTATGTTTGGCGAGGCCCAGCCTTCGCTTAACGCCCGCCGAATCTCGAATACAAAATACTTTAGCTCCCATGACGATGACTCTTCGGAAGAAGAAGCAGCTAGGCAAGCGGCAGGATATAAATGTCAACATCAAGCAGAGAAATTTACTCAAAAGTACAAAAGAAATACTTCTCAAACTAAAGATGGTTCAAATAATTTGGGAATTCTAGCAAGCAAATTAGAAAATTTATCATTAACAACACCTACTCCTAGAAATTCAATAAAAAATACTATCACCCAAACATCTACGCCAGAGGAAAATTTTTGCGCAAATGATGATGATTCTTCAAACGAAGACACTAGCAGTAAAATTGACAGTCAGTATGATTTCAGTACAAAGTTGAGCGCTTTCATGACGCGTTTAAAAATCGACACTAATTATAAAGACTCCAGATTCCTTCTCGCCCATTTATCCACTTATCACACACATATCCATAAATGCACCCGTTATAACTACATAATAAATTAATCGATCAGTTTAAAATAGATAATGATGTAAATAATTTATATTGCAATATAGAAAACATCTATACGTTATATATCACTGCCGGTGAAAACGTTAATAGCGAATTGCAGAAATACTCTAATGCTTCTAATTTAATTTCTTACACAGCTATTTTGTCTCAGAGAATAATTCATGGTAAATCCAGTTATTCTTCTTTCCATAAATTGCTAACTAACATCGATAAACATTTAGAAGGATCTCAATACGAAATTTTTGTTAGCGCATTTTCGAATGTTTTTCGAAATGATAGCATTAACAAACTAGAAAATGAAATATCAACTGATTTCTTTTATAATTTACAATATAATTCTTTCTTAATACATAGCTATATGCTTCATTCCATCGGCATAAAGATGTTATATCAGCGCGATGTCAATACTCATTATTACAATAATAATAAACCTATACTTAAGAAAGAATCAATAGAGCTAAATAATGAAGTATTAAGCTATTTAAAAATGTCCTGCTTCCAAAATATAAGTAGTTTATTAAGAAATATATATATTAATAGTACTAATAAATATGTCGAAATTTCTTTAGAGAATGCTATTCAGGATAAGTGCATAGATTTTCAAGCGCAAATTGATTCATCAATATTTACTAATCATATTTCTTTGGTTATAAGTAAATTAACTCGCATAAATTCGAATAAAACTTTAGTTGAATTTAATGCTAACGAATTAGATAAGATTAACGATTATATATCGGGCGAAAACTCTAGAAAGACTTGGTGTATTTTCAGCGAACCAGAAAGGTTCGCGTAAAGATATAGTGGACAGTGCTGGAAGCTATCTTGAAATAAGTAAAGTGCTAGAGGGATATAAAAGTTATTTCAATGCAATAATACCTCATTTTATTGATGATTCTTTAATTGCTCTCTGGATAAAGGAGATTATTAGCGGAAGTGATAAACTTAGCAAAATTGATGATCCTTATTATAAAATGATGTGTGATCATTTTAGAATTGACAATTTAAAGGTGAAGTTAGTAGGAGTTACCTATCTATTATTTGGATGTGAAGTTGCACGAAACCTTGCATCAATACCTATTCATCACATGATGCTAGAATTAATAATTAATAAGGAACTTAGCCTTAAAGATGCTTTAACACCAACAGATGATAATAAGCTTTAGAATGGTGGAAGAATGCCTATGTCTGCTAAAGGAGCAATTGCGGCAGGACGTAGACTGAATAACCAATTTGCTGACTATCTTCCTTGTGCATATAACTATCCAGGCAATGACAAAGATTCCGAATCTGGAATTTCAGATTCCGAGATGATTTCAAGAGAAATGTGGATTTTGAGTAAGTGGCTAGAGCTTAAAGGTTATAGAGATATCCTAGAACAAGGCAATATCCAAACTGTTTTTGAGCATATTTCGGCGGAAATCCGAAAGACATGGGGCTAATTTCATTGTTACATTTAGCAAACCCTCCTCGAGTAAATTGGGTTATGTCGCCAAGTGCCTTTTATTCTGCAGAGGTAGTTTATTGGTCAAATTAGGAATAATAGCTATAAAGGGCGTATCACCACCTCGGCAATTTGTCTTTACGTAGCATGCTGGAGAAATTATTCGAATACAACTATCCCATCATAAAGCTTCAAAGATTATGGATTAAAGGCGGTTGCCCAACGTACGACTGAATTTTTAATGACAATGTCGCTTATACAAACACTCCAGGCAAAGTAGGAGATAAACAATGACACCGATCAGTAACAAGGCTTACCCCAATTATCAACCCGTGACGGAGACTCCTACTAGTAGAAAACCAAATCCCCATAATGCAACAATTGCGATAGCAAAAATCTATCAGGTAGCCCGAAATTTTACCGAGGTGCGAGAGATAATTCTTCGACACTTCGCGGCACTTAATCTGTCTTCAGAAAGCATAACTGGCGAAATGCCCGACATGTTACAACATGCGGTTGTTCTGCTTATCCTCAGCAAAAAAAATAAAGAGAATTTCCACGTCTCTTCAAACGAAATTCAAGAAGCATTAAGGGAACTAAAAGCACATAGCACGCTAGAAATAGCGCGGGTTATAAGGGATTACGAGCAGCAACCAACGGAGAGCCTACTAACCCGGGGTTTTAATCTCTACACTCAAAACACGTCCTCAAATATTGTTTTCATACGGCTTCCTGATGAGATTAAGTCATCTATATTCGAGTACCTCGACAATCCGTCATGTCGAGCAATGCGTCAGGTATCAATAAGATCCCACGAGCTTACTAACAAGCTCTGGCGGCGACAAATGTTGCTTGCCGGGGTGCAGGAGTCAGACATGAATGTGTTTTATAAGTATTACGATACCTTGGATGTGCCTTCTCTAACCATTGAAGTTAATTCAATAAACTCAAATTTATTCAAAGGATTAATTCAAAGTTTGATGGACAATGAACGAATAAAAGAGGTTAAGTTAACTGTAAAGTCGGATAAGCTAGAGTCAGCAGATGTGCCCCAATTAGCAAAGCTGACGAAGCTCATTAAATTGGATATTTCTGGTAACAATTTAGCCGACAGCGCGACTCAACTGGCAGGCCTGACCAATCTTACATGGCTGAATATTAATGATAATAGACTGGATTCCAACGTTACCGCTCAACTAACGAACCTAACGAAACTTGCTTCGTTATATATCGGTGACAATGAACTGTTGGCTGCCGGTGTAGCCCACTTGGGGAAACTGACCACTCTCACTATGTTAGACATTGCTAATAATGCTTTGGGTTCTGATGATGAAACACAACCCGCTGATCTAACTGCTCTGGCTAGTATGACGAATCTTACTACCTTAGACATTTGTGACAATGCTCTAACGTCCTACGACGTAGCACATTTGGCGAATCTTACCAATTTAACTGAATTAAATATTGCAGCTAACCGGTTCGGGTCTGACGGTGCAGAACATCTCGCCAACCTGACGAATCTCAACAGCCTGATCATTTTTGGAAGTTATATCGGTCCCAACGGTGCTGCGTATTTGAGGAATCTGACGAACCTCACTTCGTTGGACATTTCTGGAAATGATATCAGAGTAAAGGGCGCAGCCTGCCTGGCCTCCCTGAGGAAACTAATTTCGTTGACCATTGACGACAATAAACTTGGGCTAAAGGGCGCAGCTCATATAGCAAATCTACCCAATCTTACTGAGCTGTGCACCGGTTTTCGAGGTAACTTTGATGCTTTTGATAGAGAGCAACTGGAATTAACATTACCGAGATTTACTAATTATTC